>JBKBRL010000031.1:0-7713 GCA_046292115.1 Caldimicrobium sp. | reverse complement strand
CTAACTTCTTTTACATTCACTACTCCAGCAATATTTACCCCACAGTGACAAACAAAGACCCCTATCCTTGGCTCACCACTCATTAATTCTATATCCTCAGGAGGATATTCTTTCACGACAGTGTCTGTCCATCTACTCTCTTTCAACAATTCTGAAGCCAAGGCTGCACCACCAGAAGCTTGTATGACACTTTCAGGAATATCCTTTGGCCCTTGAAAGGCACCTATCACATATATCCCTGGTCTTGTAGTTTCAAGAGGTGAAAGATATTGGGTCTTTGCAAATTTAAATTCATTTAACTCAATCCCAAAAATTTTAGATATTTCCTCTGCTTTCTCAGGAGCAGAAAGCCCAACAGATAATACAATCATATCAAAATATTCCCTTTTAACATTACCCTCTTCATCTACATAATTTAAAGCCAATTTTCCATCAATTTTATCCACTTTTCCTGGTCTTGCTCTAACAATGCGAAAACCATACTTTTCTACGGCACTTTGAAAGGACTTATCAAATCCTTTCCCTTGCGTTCTTATATCCATAAAAAAGAGAGAGATCTCAGCAGAAGGCTCATGTTCTTTAATAACTGAAGCCTGCTTCATAGCATACATACAACACACACTGGAACAATAAGGCTGATTACAGCTCAAATCCCTTGAACCTACGCACTGGATATAGGCAATTCTTTTGGGATGCTTAAAATCGGATGGCCTAATAACTTCTCCTTCCGTTGGCCCTGAGACACAAGTTATTCTTTCCATCTCAATGCTGTGTAAAACATCACTATACTTGCCGTATCCGAACTTCTCTAAAGCTTCTATAGGTACATTTCCAAAGCCAGTCGCTAAAATAATTGAGCCCACTTCAATTGTACGAATCTCTGGCTTTTGATCAAAATTTATAGCCTTTGGACCGCAAACATTAGCGCATAACTGACAGGCTTCATGATTAAGCCTTAAACATACCTCTGGATCAATGTAATACTTAGTAGGTACTGCCTGAGGAAAATCAATGCGAGCTGCTCTTGTAAAGTTTAAATTAGCATTATACTTATCTACAGCTAACCTTGGGCAATATTTCATACACTCGCCACAGGCAGTACATTTATCGGGATCTATATACCTTGGATTAATTTTCAAAGTAACCTTAAAGTTCCCAGCCTCCCCCTCAACCTTTAAAACCTCTGTTAGGGTCAAAATTTCAATATTGGGAGACCGCCCGGCCTCCACCATCTTAGGCGCAAGAATTCAGATACTACAGTCGTTCGTTGGAAAAGTTTTATCAAGTTGTGCCATTACTCCACCGATGCTTGCCTTCTTCTCCACTAAATACACATAAAATCCCAACTCCGATAAATCAAGGGCACTCTGAATTCCTGCAATTCCTCCACCTACAACTAAAACCCTGCCTTTGGGATTTTTCATTTTGTTTTTCCTCCCCTAAAGTCTCCTAATATTAACTACCCTTTTCTACTTCAAACTTGGTATGGGATCCAAAACAACCAAGACCATGGAAGACTGGTGTATATTTTGGACCTTCCAAGGCTCTTCTCATAGCCATATCAAAAAGCACTCTTGGTTTGGGCTTATCTATTCCTAAGTTCCGTCTACCAAAATTGATTCTATCTATCATAATATTGGCAAACTCATTAGCAGTTCTTGCTACTCTCCAGGAACCACCAAAGTATTTTTCTATTTCATAAAAGAGAAAATCGGTAACTACTTTGCTGCCAAGGGTTGGAAAATCTGGGCCAAAAACTACTTGCACACCTGATGTCACAAAGTACATACCGATTGCTACTGCCTTTTCACTCATCCACTGTGGAGCACATCCTACAGCAGGAAGTTGATAAATATCATCTCCTAACCCACCAGTATGAACCATCTCTGTTGCAGCAATAAGAAGCCTTGAATTATCAACACATGCTCCCATGTGTAAAACAGGTGGACAGCCCACTGCTTCTAAAACCTCCCTTAACCCTGGCCCTGCTAATTCAATAGCCTCTGGAGAAAGAAGCCCTGCAATTGCCATATTTGTAGCTGAGCATCCTGTTGCTAAAACTAAAACATTATTAGCTATCAATTCCTTGGCTAATTCCACCTGAATAGGCTCAGAAACTCTGTATTGATCACATCCTACGATAGCAGCTACTCCAAGAATTTTTCCATTTATAATATTCTCATTTAAAGGCTTATAGCTTGCTCTAAATCTTCCTCCAAGGATATACATAATAGCTTCATGACTAAAACCTGCCACAATATCTACACTATTCTCAGGAATATTTATTTTAGATGGATCCCTTTGAGGGAACCTGGAAATAGCAGTTTTAAGTATTTCTTTTGCACACTCAAGAGCCCTTTTTTCATCAAAGGGTATATGAAGAGCCCCCTCCATCATAGCTATGGGACTTGTGGTGATAACGGCTGTATGAAAATGCTTCGCAATTTCAACTACGTTTTGCATAATACATTGTACATCAACGACTATGGCTTCAAGAGCGCCTGTTGCTATTACTACCTCTTGCTGGATAAAAGATCCTGCAATAGGTATACTCTTTCTCATCAAAACTTCATTACCTGTACAACAAACACCAGACAAGTTTATTCCCTTTGCTCCAACCTTTTTGGCTTCCTCTATAATCTCTGGGTCATAACTTGCTTCCACTAAGGCATCAGCGAGAAGGGGATCATGTCCATGCACTGCCACATTTACATAATCCCTTTTAATAACCCCTAAACCTATGTTTACCTTTGCCCTCAAAGGCTGAGGATTTCCAAGGAGCAAGTCCTGAAGCTCTGTAGCAAGCATACTTCCGCCCCAACCATCAGCCAAAGAACACCGAGCAGCTCCCATAAGGATATTCTTATAGTCCTGATCAACTCCAATAGTGGTTCTATGAATTAACTCTACAACCTCTCTATCAACACCTCTTGGCACAACTCCATATTTTCTCCACTTTTCTAAAAGAGGCTTTGGTGCTCTGTGCGTTAAAACAATCTCCCCTTCCTGTTGTGAAAAAATTCTCAAGGCCTGATCTGCCATCTCTTTAAGCATATCTTGTTCTGGTAATGTGGGGTCAACTCCTAAGGCTTGGGCTACTACTTTTAATTTTCTTTTATCCCTTATCTCAAAGGGAACCTCACCATGCACTGCCTCGTAAAAGACTTTAGCCACATGTCGTCCATGGTCAGAGTGAGCTGAGGTTCCTGCAGCGACCATTCTTGCAAAATTCCTTGCCACAACAGTTGCAGCAGAAGCTCCACAAATACCTCTTAATTCTTCCACACCTTCAACCACTTGACAGGGACCCATATTACAGACTCTACAACAAGTACCACCCTTTCCAAAGGCACAAGGTAAAGTTCCTCTTCTCGCTACTCTTTTAGGTGCCGTTAAAACTTCCTCTTTTAACTTAGAATAAATCTCTTCAGCTGTCTTAGTTTGTATACCCCCCCTTCCTTTTCCAAACCTGGCCCTTTCATCTATCATAGTATCACCCCTTTAAATCCTTTTTTAAATTAAATCTAAGCTTTAAAAATAAAAATTTTTATAGCTTGTGATTTTTGTTACTAAGCTACTTCTGAAGGAAGACCAGCCCACATCTTAGCAGATTCTAAGGTATTTTTCATAAGCATTGTAATGGTCATAGGCCCAACGCCACCAGGAACAGGGGTAATATAACTTGCCTTTTCCTTTACAGCCTCAAAATCAACATCTCCGCATAATTTGGCTTTCCCTTCAGGGGTTGTGCCAATTCTATTTACTCCCACATCAATTACTACGGCTCCCTCTTTTACCATATCAGCGGTAATAAATTTAGGTACCCCTGCTGCTACAATAAGAATATCAGCTCTTTTTGTGTGCTCTGCCATATTTTTAGTAGCGGTATGACATACCGTTACCGTTGCGTTTCCCACAGGTTTTCTCTTTTGCATAAGAAGAATGGCCATGGGTTTGCCAACGATATTACTTCTTCCTACAACGACTACATCTGCTCCTTCCACAGGGACCTTTGTTTCAGCAAGAAGCATAAGAATTCCATAAGGGGTACAGGGGATAAAACAGGGCTCCCCTATAACAAGTTTTCCCACATTTACAGGATGAAAACCATCTACATCTTTTCTCGGATCAATGGCATAAAGAACTCGTCTCTCATTTATATGTTTGGGTAAAGGTAATTGAACTAAGATACCGTGAATTTTAGGGTCATTATTATATTTATCAATAAGTTTAAGCAATTCTTCTTCAGAGACATTTTCTGGAAGATTTTCTTGCACAGAATAAAAACCCAATTCATGTGCTGTTTTTTGTTTAGCTGTTACATAGGAGACTGAAGCGGGATTTTCTCCCACTAAAATGGTCACAAGCCCTGGGGTAATCCCTTTTTCTTTTAACTCTTCTACTTCAGCTTTTATCTCTTGCCTTATTTTCTCTGCGATTGCCTTACCATCTATAATTTTAGCACTCATTTTAGTCCCTCCTCTCTATTTTAAAATCGTCAAAGCTTAAAATAGACCCTTTACTTTTCCGGTTTCTACATCCACATCAATTCTTCTATAAGCAGGGTCTGAAGCAGTGCCTGGCATAAGATTGATATCCCCTGCTACAGGAACGATAAAACCTGAACCTCTAAAAATTAAAACATCTCTCACTCTTAAGGTCCATCCCTTGGGGACTCCTTTCTTTGAAGGATCATCAGAAAGGGATAAATGGGTTTTTACCATACAAATGGGCATTCTCCTCAGTTCATCATTTGCCTCAAGGAGCTTTATTTTTTCCTCTGCAGCTGGCAAATAAATTACTCCGTCAGCCCCATATACTTCCTTAGCAATTTTTCCGATTCTATCCTTAATTGGTTCATCGAGGCTGTAGAGGAATCTAAACTGGGGAGTTTCTCTACAGGCATCCATAACAGCATCAGCTAATTCAAGGGCTCCCTCACCCCCTTTTAGCCAGTGATCTGAATAGGCAACACGCACGCCCGCTTCTTCACAAATCTTTTTAACAAGCTTTACTTCATTTTCTGTATCTGCATAGAACTTATTAATACAAACAACAGGAATTGCGCCACTTTTCTTCACAATGTTCACACAATGTAGAAGGTTTTCACAACCTTTTTCTACCCACTCCAAATTTTCTTCTAAGTATTCTTTAGGTATAGGTTGACCTGGTCTTGGTATGGGTGCTCCTCCATGGCATTTGAGTGCTCTAATAGTAGCTACAACCACAGACACATTGGGTACAAGCCCAGATAGCCTGCATTTAATGTTCCAAAATTTTTCAAAACCAATATCAGCTGCAAAACCTGACTCTGTTACTACATAATCCCCAAGCTTTAATGCTACATAGTCTGCAATAATAGAATTTTGACCAATCGCAATGTTAGCAAAGGGCCCTGCATGAACTATCACAGGCTGACCCTCAATTGTTTGCATAAGATTAGGATTTATTGCCTCAACAAGCCAAGCTGTCATAGCTCCAGCTACTTCCAAATCTTCTGTGGTTATAGGATTGCCAAACTTATCAAAGGCAACCACTATTTTTCCTATTCTTTCTCTTAAATCTTTCAAATCCCTTGCTACAGCTAAAATTGCCATAACTTCAGAGGCAACGGCAATCCAGAACTTTGATTCCATAGGATATCCATCATTCTTACCTCCAAGACCTATCACAATGTGTCTTAGAGCTTGAGCACAAAAATCAATTACCCAACCCATCTCCACTCTCTTGGGGTCAATATTCAACCTTCTTAACCCCTTTTTAGCCAAGGTCTCATCATCATAATTTGCCTCATGTTGCATCCTGGAAGTTAATGCTACCATAGCTAAATTATGAGCATTCATAACAGCATTTATATCACCCGTTAATCCAAGAGAAAACTTATCAAGAGGTATCACTTGGGATAAACCTCCACCTGCAGCAGAACCCTTAATGTTAAAAGTTGGGCCACCAGAGGGTTGCCTTATGCACCCTATCACATTTTGTCCTCTCTTACCAAGACCCTGCACCAAACCTATCAATGTGGTAGTTTTCCCCTCACCCAAGGGTGTAGGTGTTATTGCAGTAACATTTATATACTTTCCATTGGGCTTATCCTTTAACCTTTCTAAAACCAATTTATAATCAATTTTTGCCACATAGTGACCATAAGGAAGTAATTCCTCTTTAGTTAGTCCCATCTCTTCCCCAAGGGTATAAACAGTTTTCATATTCTTTTCAGCTGCATAAGCAATCTCATAATCTTTCATAACTGTTGGATCTAATTTCATAGTTCTCCCTCCTTTATTTTTTTATTTTAATATTTTTAAATTTTCGGGCATTCACAATAGCAATTTCTATGCCCAAATAATATTTTAATATCTAATTAACATAATGTTTTTATCACTTTTCATAAAAAAATATTACAACTTTCTTTGGGAAATATTTTACCTTTTAGTGGAGAATTTATCTCCCCTCCTTAATATTAGTTATAAACTTTTCTATTTCTTTCTCTATTTTATCTGGGGGAAGGTAGCTTGCAAAAAAATCTCTGATTTTTCTTAAAGTTTCTTCTGAAACTTGAATAATTTTAACTGCAAAGCCCTCTGAATCTGTTCTTACCACTTCTCCTGTGAAGGTGAGATTAGTAATGGAAGACCTCACTTGCAAATCAAGTATACTTTTTTGAGTAGGGATAAAATCTGAATAGACATAAAGGCCTGCCACAGATATATCCCTTAGTTTTCCAGAATAGGACTTTCCTTCATACATAAATTTTACTTCATCAAAAAAGGTAATTCTGGTAAAATTTCTCCTATCTTCTCTTATGGTCTTAAAAAATTCTACAAAATTTAAAAATTCTTTAGCTACCTTTTCCAGTTGTAGTGCTAATTGAATATTTTTGGCTAAATCATCGTTTATTTCTCTATATTCATTCTTTATTTCATTAAAGGTACGCGCTGTAAGTTCTGCCCTTTCAAAATGTCTCTGAGCTTGAGCTTCAATATCTCCTAAAGCGATAGTTTGTTCCTCAACTGCTGAGGCAACGATGGTTGCCGAATCTTTTACATCTTGGAAAGCCTTTATCATATTTTCTACAGCCCCAATTACATTCTCGTGTAGTTTTTGTATAGCCTCAATTTTCTTTGTAATTTCTTTACCTGCTTCATCAGTTTGTTTTGCAAGCTCTTTTACCTCATTGGCAACGACTGCAAATCCTTTACCTGCTTCTCCAGCACGAGCTGCTTCAATGGAGGCATTTAAGGCAAGGAGATTTGTTTGCTCGGCAATATCTCTTATAAATTTGACAATACCCTCTATCTCACTTGAAGCCTTTTCTAAAGTGGAGAGCAGGTCTTGAGCTTGTTTTGCCTCTTGCATTGCCTGGTTTGCTTTGTTTGAGGTATAAAGAACATTTTTATTAATCTCGTCTATTGCCACTTTAACCTGCCCAAGAAGATGGGTTTGATTTTTTAGGTCCTCCATTATCCCCTCCACTTCCATTAACACTTCCTCAATTCTCATTTCAATACAGCTACTTTTGGCAGAGGAAGTTTCTCCCAAGGATTTTAAGTTTTCTGTAGTAAATTTTATCTCCTCACTTAATTTTCTAAGGTTAACTACAGTCTCATTAAAGGAGCTTTTTATTTCTTCCAAAGCCCTCATAATTGTTCCAATTTCATCTTTTCTTGTGAGTGCAAAATTTACTCTCAAATTCCCCTGAGCAATTTCTCT
>JBKBRL010000030.1:0-7753 GCA_046292115.1 Caldimicrobium sp. | reverse complement strand
TTCTTCACCATCAATTTCCAAATGCGTTATATCACGAGCAATTTCTCTTTCTTTGCCCTTACTAATTACCCAAATTTTTGCCTGACACATCTTTTTACTCCTTTTTTAGAATAATACCTAATAAAAAAAATCCAAAAAAGCTCTTTTGTCAAGGGTCAAGTAGACTCCTTTATTATTTCCCATAAATAAACTATTTCTTTTAACTTTGAACTTGGTATAGACATTTGAAAATATTTAGGCACTGAAGCCCAAATCTCTACCCATTGATGTGTATAAGGGTGATAAAAACCTATATATAGAGAATGCAAAAGAATTGCCTTTCCCTTAAGCACCTGTAATGTAGATCCATATTTTTGATCTCCAATTATAGGATAACCTCTTTTGGCAAGTACAATTCTTAATTGATGCTTTCTACCTGTAAAAGGATATAGTAAGAGTAAAGAGGCACTTTTTTCATTTTCTATCACTTTATAATAAGTATGTGCCTCTTTTAATCTCCCAGCGATTGAAAGCTGATCTTTCCAAAAACCTTCTTTTTCCCTTAAGTTCCCTTCTACCTTAGCTAAATAAACCTTTTTTAAACGTTGCTCTTGGATTATAGTATAAAACTTGGAGGCACTTTTACTCCTTTTTGCCAAAATGACTACACCAGATACAGGCTTATCTAATCGATGAATAACTCCCAAGAAAACATTTCCTATTTTTTGATCCCTCTTTTTCAAATAATTTTTCACTTTGACCAACAAAGATTCCTCTTCGCTTTTTGCACCTTGAACTACTACACCTGGTTCTTTATTTACAGCCAAATAATATTTATCTTCGTAAAGAATTTCCATTCTTTCTTTCTAAAAGTTCCCTTTTTTTGAAGCCTTCAAAAGATCTACCTTCTTTAAAAAATTCCTCTTGTATTCCAAAAAATTTAAAAATAAACCTAAAAAGACCTTTCCCAATGCTTGCTGGATGCAGTGGCACAATTATAGGATTATCATAGGTACCAATAACTTCTAAAGGCAAATAAATAAACATACGCTCCTTTCCCAAGAGCAATCTATTTAAATAAGGAATATGTTCAATTATAATATCTATCGTTTTAAAAGGTGAAACTAAAAAAGTTAAAGAAACCTTTTTGTCTTTTAGCGAAATAGGCCCTGAACCAAAAAGCCTAAACCCTGGAGCTGACAGAAATAGAGTATCCATGGTAAAATAAGAATTAGTAAACTCTCCTTTTAAATAGGCTTCTTCATATGGTAAAAGATTATTTTCCAAATTGGGAATTTTCCCTCTAAAAAGATCTATAGGACTTAAGAATCCTAAAACTCTTACAATCAGTGGTGCTCTGTATAAATAACCTTTTGAAGAAGAAATTTCAATTCTTCCATAGGTATTTTCCATGAATTCTTTCTCCCAATCTGAATAGAAAAAGCCCTCCATTTTGAAGGGTCCTTCTAAAATAGTCTTTGGCATTTCCTCAGGATATAAACAGGCAAAGAAATCAAGAAATTCTCCATGTGAAGTGGGCAAATCTACAAAAATATAACTATATTGAGGATTCCTTTCAAATTCTGCATACAATTTTAACTGACATAGATTAATTTCAGGAAAAATCAAAGTATAGGTACCATTTTCTTTAATAAAAAAATCCCCTCTAATATTCTCAATAATATGAGCACTTGGTAAAGTAAGTTTTTCTACATGGAAGGTAACATTCCCTTTTATAGGTAAAGTGTTTAAATTTTTACTAAGTTCTTTAATTTCCTCTTCCTCTTTTTTCCCCTCACCTTTTTCAGCTCCAAGTTTTTCTCTTAGGTCTAAGTTTTTAACCTGTATATCACCTAAAAGAGTAAGAAAAGGTTTTTCTTTTAAAACTTTTAATGATCCTGATATTTTGGTATTTTCCCAATCTAATGAAATGTTATTTCCAGTTACTCCCTTATTATCCAATAAAAGATCTCCTGAAAATAAAAGCTCAGTGGGATAATCGGCTAAAAGCTCTTTTACTTTTAAGTATCCGTAAATATTGAAATTCTCTGTATTCAAATAACTTTCAATAAGTTCCTTTATTTTCCTCTTTCCAAAGTATTCATTCCATTTTAAAATTTCTTCTATACTGAATTTACCTTCTAAATCTCCTTCTAAGCTTCCCTTAGCTATGGGTGGTCTTAAAAAGGCATAAAAAATATCTTCCAAGTTAAGATTCCCCGTTAAGGAAATATCTAAATTGCCTTTTCTTTGATTATAACTAAATTTAAAATTACTCTCACTACCTTTGAAATCTCCTTGGTATGAAAAATCTTTTCCTTTAATAACTTTTGAGTTAACTTTTAACTTCCCGAAGGAATGTTCTCCTGAAATTTGAAATTCTTCTCCATCGCTCTTTAATTGAACCTGATAAATTTCTATAGGAGCATTTTTTAGCTCAAAGGGAGTATCTTTAATGCCTGCCAATTTTTGAAATTTTTCCATAGTCTTTTCTCCTAAGACCCCCCTACCCTTAAATTGCCAATTCTTTATTATGGGATCAACTTCTCCTTCAAGCTCAAAAAAAGAATCTTCAAAATATGCAGGAGAGCTTAACAAGGTTATCTTCTCATTACCAATCATAAAACTTAAATTTTTACTAAAGATTGAAATTTTCTCTTCTCCCACAGGGATAGTACCTGATAAATTTCTAACTACACCTTTCAAATAAAGCGATTTTAATATTGCACTTAACCCTTCTTCTTCAGGAATTACAAAGGAACCTTTATAATATCCTCCCTCCGTGACCAAATCTTCAAATGAGATTTTATATTTACTATATATTTCCTTTACTTTTGAATTTTTTTCTAATAATTCCAAAACTTGAGTCTCCTTTATCCTACCCTGTTTAAACTCTAAATTTAGCCTCCTTTGCGATGGTATAATTTCACCTGCCACATGGGAGATAAAACTGCTTCCGTATTGTATAGAAAGATTATCCACTTTTAAAGTTTCTCCCTTGTAATCTAATTTTCCTTCATTAACAAGAATTAATTCTGAAAGTTCTGGAATTTTAATTCTTAAATTCTTAGGTAAAATTGAAACCTCTATTCTTGGTGAATCTATATTTCCCTCAAGCCCTAAAAGCAATTTTATATTTCCTTCTACTCTCCAATCCTTAAGAAAAGAAAGATCCTCAGTTAAAGATGGTGCTATGTCTTTAAAATCCTCCCCTTTTCCGTAAAACTCTCCAGAAAGACTAATTCTGGGTACTCTATCAAAAAGATTCAAAGATAATTTTTCTACTTTACTTGATATACTTCCATTAACCAAAGCTTCTCCTGTAAAATTTAGATTTTTGTTTTCAAAAGATAAGGTTCCAGCAATTTTTGAAAAATTAAGAGCTACCTCAGGGACATAAAGCTCTCCTTCATCTATCTCACTTTTTATTTTAAGATTTGTAAACTCTAAAAGTCTTTCGAAACTCTTCGCTTCGCAAAAAATGGTAAAACCTTTTAAAATACCTCCTTTTATTCGTAAGGCTAATTCCTCGCGCACATCCTTTGGAAGATAGGGGTCAACTATTAAGTAGACCTCCTTCCAATTAAAGCTACTTAACTTTCCCAAAAAGGTTAGTTTTTCTTTTTCTTTTCTAAGAGAAACATCACCTTTTATAAGGGGATATTTCATATCAATGGGACTAAGTCTTAGTTCAAATTCTCTTTTATTTCCTACGAAGCTCCCTTGAAAAAAACCACAAACTAAGGGTTTTTCATTATTTTTGATAGCTACACAAGGTGCTGCTCCTGTAAAACCAACATTCCATACTCCCTTTTCAAAAGTTATTTCTGAAGACAAATCAAAATCTGTTTTCTTTATATATCCTTCGTGTAAAAAGGGAATTTTGCTTAAATCAAAATGTTTTATATTAAAAGATGCTTCCATAAATTCTTCAGGATAATTCACTCTAAGCGCAAACTTAATTTTTTTTGCCACAGCCTCGGAACTCGCTTCAGCTTCCATTAATAATTGCGATTTTCCATGATTTGCTTTAAAAATCACATTCTTAAAGCTTAGAGAATTTTCTTTAGTTAACCATAATTCAACGGTTGCATTTTGAGTTATCAAAATAAAGGAAGGAATTTTAGATATCTTCTTGACAATATCTTTTAGATCAATTGGCTTTTCCTCTTCTGGTTTTACAACATATTTTATGTGAGGATTTTTAAAATAAAGGCTCTTAGGATAAAAATTTAAAAGAAGCAACCTATCCAAAGTAAAATCAATCCTGCCCTTAGGAAGAAAAACTTCTAAATCCTCGCCTATTAATTGCAAATTTTCTACTTCAATTATAGTTTTATAGAGATTTAAATGAATTCTTTTGTAATAGAGGTGATAGCCTGTTTTTTGAGATACATAAGAGTCAATTTTTTCTTTGACAAAAGGCTTATTAAGGATAAATTCCAAATTTAATGCAAAGAACCCGATAAATACTAAAAGTAGAAAGAAAATCAAAAAAAACCAGAATATAATTCTCTTCATAAAAAAATTTTACCACCTTGGTGCTAATTTTAAAGCCAATTTTACTGCTGAAATAAAGCTTAAAGGATCTGCCATTCCTTTTCCTGCAATATCATAGGCTGTGCCATGAACTGGTGATGTTCTAACAAAGGGAAGCCCTAAAGTTAGATTCACTCCATCTCTAAAATGAAACAATTTAAAAGGTATAAGTCCTTGGTCATGATAAAGAGCAATAACAAAATCGTATTCCCTATTTAGCGCTTTATAAAATAAACTATCTGCTGGTATAGGACCATAAATTGGGATATTTTTAGCTTGAAGCTTTTCAACTAAAGGTTTCAAAAGAAGAATTTCTTCATTCCCCAAAAGGCCATTTTCTCCTGCATGAGGATTTAGAGCTGAAAGAGCAATCTTTAGCTCCCTCTTCTTAGAAGTTTTTCTTAAAAATTCATAAACAAGACAAGCAATTCTTTCTATTTTTTCAGGGTTTATTTTAAGAGGGACCTCCTTTAAAGGAATATGAGTTGTAGCTAAAGCTACTTTTATTTTTTTTCCATAAAAGGTCATGGCATATTTATTTACTTGAAATGACTCTGCCAAAAACTCTGTATGCCCTCTATACGAAAGATCTAAAGCACTAAAAGCTTCTTTACTTATAGGAAGCGTTACAAGCCCAGTTATTTCTCCTTTCTTAAGAAACTCTATAGCAGACTGAAGATACTTGATCGTTGCCTCATAGGAACTTTTAGTTGGCTTTCCAGGAATTATTTTTAAGGAAGAAAGATTTATGATTTCTACATTTGAAGGAATTTTAATTTGAAAGTCTTTCGCTAAGTTTAAAAGTAGAGCTTCATCTCCAAAGATAATAAATTTTGCTTTAGATGTAGCTAAAAAGGGAAAGGATTTTATTAAAATCTCTGGGCCAACCCCAACAGGGTCGCCCAGAGTAATTCCAATTTTTATCATTTCATTTCTTCATAATCAGCATCTATTACATCATCTCCACCTTTTTTAGCTTCCCCTTTCGTGGCTTCACTTTTTTGTTCTGCTTTACTTCTATAAAGCATTTCAGCTAAACGATAAGATGCTTGAGTAAGTTCATCCATTGCTCTCTTTATAGCATTTATATCATCTTTATTCATAATATCTTTAAGATAGGAAATTTTATTTTCTACTTCTTTTCTCAAATCTTCCGAAACTTTATCACCCAATTCTTTAAGAGTTTTTTCTACAGAGTAGATAAGAGAATCTGCTTGATTTCGAGCTTCTGCAAGTTCTTTCTTTTTCCTATCCTCTTCTGCATATTGTTCAGCTTCTTTAAGAATTCTCTGGATCTCCTCTTCAGTAAGACCTGAGCTTGGGCGGACAACGATTGATTGCTCTTTTCCAGTACCTAAATCTTTGGCTGTTACATGTAAAATTCCGTCAGCATCAATATCAAAGGTTACCTCAATTTGTGGTACACCTCTTGGTGCTGGCGGAATTCCTACTAAATCAAATTTAGCAATACTTTTATTATCTTTTGCTAACGGTCTTTCTCCCTGTAAAACATGTATAGTTACAGCTGTTTGATTATCTGCGGCAGTTGTAAAAATTTGACTCCTTCTTGTAGGAATAGTTGTTCCCCTTGGAATTAATACTGTAAATACTCCACCCAAGGTTTCAATTCCTAAGGAAAGAGGTACCACGTCTAATAGAAGAATATCTTTTACCTCACCCTTTAATACACCAGCTTGAATAGCAGCCCCCATGGCAACCACTTCATCAGGATTTACACCTTTTACCGGTTCTTTACCAAAGATTTCTTTTACTTTTTGTTGAACCCTTGGCATTCTTGTCATTCCACCTACTAATATTACTTCATCAATATCTTGGGGAGTAATACCTGCATCCTTCATAGCAATTCTACAGGGCTCCTCTAATTTCTGAATTAAATCTTCAACCAAGCTTTCAAGCTTTGCTCTGGTAAGCTTCATTACTAAATGTTTAGGCCCAGTGGCATCTGCTGTAATAAAAGGTAGATTTATTTCTGTCTCTAAAGTTGAAGAAAGTTCAATTTTTGCTTTTTCTGCTGCTTCTTTTAACCTTTGAAGGGCCATTTTGTCTTGCTTTAGATCTATGCCATGTTCCTTTTTAAATTCTTGACAAAGCCAATCAACAATTCTCATATCAAAATCTTCCCCACCTAAGAAGGTATCACCTGAAGTGGACTTTACTTCAAATACACCATCTCCTATTTCTAAAATTGAGATATCAAAGGTGCCTCCACCCAAATCAAAAACCGCTATTATTCCCTCCTTTTTCTTTTCAAGCCCATAGGCAAGGCATGCGGCAGTTGGCTCGTTAATAATCCTTATGACATTTAATCCAGCAATTCTTCCTGCGTCTTTTGTAGCTTGTCTTTGAGTATCATCAAAATATGCAGGAACTGTTATAACTACATCTGTAACTTTTTCACCTAAATACTCTTCTAAATCCTGTTTAATTTTTCTTAGGATCATAGCAGAGATTTCTGGCGGACTATAACGTTTTCCTCTTATCTCAACATGAGCATCTCCATTTGGCGCTTCAACAATCTTATAGGGCACCCTTTTCTTCCATTCTTGAACCATAGGATCATTAAACTTTCTTCCCATAAGTCTTTTAATACCAAAAACTGTATTTTCAGCATTAATAATAGCTTGCCTTTTAGCGGGAAGACCTACTAATATTTCACCACTTTCCTGAAAGGCAACTATAGAGGGTGTTGTCCTTGTACCTTCTTTGTTAGGAATAACCTTAGGCTCTCCTCCTTCAAAAATAGCAACACAAGAATTAGTAGTTCCAAGATCAATTCCCACTATTGGCACTCTCTTTGCCATAGCTCTTACCTCCTCTTATTCATTTTCTATTTTATCTTCCTTTTCTTGTTCTATTTGCTCTTTTGACTCATATATATCTTTTGGTTTCCCTTGACAGACGCATACTAAGGCTGGCCTTAAAACTCTTTCATGGAGTTTATATCCCTTTTGAAAAACTCTTACAATTCCACCATTAGGTATCTCTTCATGATGTTCTGCTTGTAAAGCTTCATGGAAGTGAGGATGAAAAGGGTCCCCTACAGCAGGTTCAAACTGTTTTAAACCAAATTTTTCCAATGTCTGAACAAGAACCTTTAAAGATAATTCTACACCCTCTTTTAGAGCTTGAAGATTTTGAGAGGACTCAAAAGCTTTAAGAGCCATCTCTAAATTATCTATTGAGGGTAGTAATTCTTTAAAAACTGTCTCAAGAG
>JBKBRL010000029.1:0-7858 GCA_046292115.1 Caldimicrobium sp. | reverse complement strand
CTTTTTTTCCAATGCAAACGAAAAAGTCCTATCCTATTAAATAATCCATAGATAACACCTAAAGGACAAAGATTTTTACAAAAAAATCTTAACTCCATAAGGCAAAGAAAAAAAATAAACAAAAAAAAGAAGCTTTTTAAGAGAAAGATAAGACCAATTTTTTCTATAAGGGCTGGATTAATTAAAAGATTTAAATAGCCAGCTTCGAAAGTTCCTGCAGGACATATATATTTACAAAACCATAAAACTCCATATCCAATTTCTTTAATAAACAAAGCTGGAAAAAGAAAAACAAAGAAAAGAAGGAAAAAATATTTAAAATATCTTTGAGCATTAAGGGGTAGGGCAATTTTTCTTTTAAGAAAGGGGATTTTATAGAGAAGATCTTGAAAAAATCCAAAGGGACAAAGCCATCCGCAAATAAACCTACCCAAAAATAAACTAAATATAAAAATATTTCCCAGGATATAGAGAAAAGCTTGAGCAAGCATATTCCAGGGTAGTATTTTAAGAGAGATCATAATTTGCTGAAGGGCCCCAAGAGGACACGAAAAAATTGCTGCTGGGCAGGAATAACAATTTAACCCCGGGCCACAAAATCTTTTTAGTGTGCCTGTGTATATATTACCTGTAAAGATAAAGCCATAGTAACTGTTATGAAGGAAAGTAGAAGCTATTTGAAGGGCTCTTCTAATCTTCAAAATTTTCATTTTCCTCTAAACCCATACAGGATAAACAAAGAACAGAGGCCCTTGATTTTACAAAAGAGGCTCCTTGAGAATAAAAATAAATAAAGGAAAATATCGAAAAGATCCAAAGGAAAAGAATGATTGCGGAAATTACCTTTTTCATGAGAGTTTTTTCTGGATATATTCTGCCAAATCCTTTGCTATTTCTTCGGCTAATTCTCTATTTTTGGCTTCAACCATTACCCTATATTTAGGTTCAGTACCTGATGGTCTGATTATAATTCTACCTTTGCCTTTTAGTTTTTCTTGGGCAATTTTCATTTTATTCTCTAAACCTTCAATTTCTTTTAAAGGTTTTTTTTCTTTGATTTTTACATTAATTAGGATTTGAGGATATTTTTCAAAGGGTGGATAAAATTCTGAAAGAGCCTTATCCTTTTCTTTTAGTATTGATAAAAGCCTTAGGGCACAGAGCAATCCATCTCCTGTAGAGGATTTATCTAAAAAGATAATGTGGCCTGAAGTCTCTCCTCCTAAAAGGGCATTAAATTGTCTCATAGCAAAAACAACATATTTATCTCCAACTGCGGTTCTATATAGAGTTATTTCTTTACTCCTTAAAAATTCCTCTAAGCCTTGATTTGTCATTAAAGTTCCTATAATAATAGGGTTTTTTAAAAGATTCTTTTCTTTAAAATAATTAGCAAATAATGCAAGAAGGTCATCACCATCCCATAAATTGCCCTTATCGTCAATTACTGCAATTCTATCTCCATCGCCATCTAAAGCAAAAGCTATATCAAGTTTTTCTTGAAGTAATAATCTTTTTATGTTTTCAGGAAAGAGTGCGCCACAATTCTTATTGATATTAATCCCATTAGGTTCACAAGCCAAACTTTTTACCGTAGCTCCTAATTCTTCAAAGACAAGGGGTGCTACAAGATAACAGGCACCATTTGCACAATCTATCCCTACTTTTACTCCCTCAAAGTTTATTTCTCGAGGCACAACTGATTTTAAATGGACAGCATATCTTCCTATGGCATCTTTAATTCTATAGACTCTTCCAATCTTTTCTTTTTGAGCACGAATATTCTCAAAGGAGGAATCAAAAACCAATTTTTCTATTTCCTGTTCCAGTTCTTCCGACAATTTGAAGCCTTTGCTATCAAAAATTTTAATACCATTGTCATAATAAGGATTATGGGAGGCTGAGATCATAATTCCCGCGTCAGCCCGCATATCTTCAGTCAAAAAAGCTACGCCTGGGGTAGGAATAGGACCAATTAAATAAACATTAACGCCAACGGAACATAAACCTGCTGTTAAAGCATTTTCAAAAAGATAGCAAGAGAGCCTTGTGTCCTTTCCAATTATAACTTTGTGAGTATGGTTATTTTTATTTTTAAAAAGATATCCTACAGCTCTTCCAACTTTTAAGGCGATTTCGGGTGTTAGTGGATAAATATTTGCTTCACCCCTTATGCCGTCTGTGCCAAAAAGCTCTCTCATAAAAATACCCTCTATTTTGGGCTCTGTAGAATTTTAACTCTATCAGGTGTAACTTCAAGTACTCGAGATGGAGGAACAATTCGGAGAAAAAGAATCTTTTCATTTTTTAATGTTTCCCAATCAATTTCTTCTGTATAGACTTCGTGAATATCTTTAATGTCTTCCCAAAATCCCTTTATGGTGATAGCAGGAGGGGATATAAGAACTTTAAGAGATTTATGAGGTGGATTCCCTGAGAACTTTAGCTTTACTGGGACTTTTTTAACAGAAACCCTCCTTATGACTAAGCTTATGTAACTCGGAGAAACTTCTTTAATTTTTATTCCCTCAGGCAGTTGAATTTTTTCAATAGGAACTCTTACTTGATGTATTCCCAGAGGATAATGTAATAAATCTAAATCAATTTGTATTTTATTTTTTTCTAAGTTCCTTAATTGACTACGGGTAGCTAAAAGTTTTATAGTAATAGTTGAGGGATTTATTTCCCAGATATAGTTGTTACGTAAATTTTCTTTATTTTCTTTAACGGAGATAGGAACTTCTAAATTTTTTTCCACTGGTTTGCCCCAGACTACAAAGTACCAAAGAGTAGCTGAAAGTAAAAAGGCTATTATTTTTAATTTATGTTCTCTTTTCATCTATTTTCCTTTAATTCTTTTCCACCAGGGTGCTTTAGTTTCAAAACCAAGGAGTTGAGAAAGCATTTTACGTAAGGTAGGGGCAGTAACATCTCGAGTAATTTTTCCTCCAACTGCAAGAGAAATCAGTCCCCGTTCCTCAGATACTATTACAGCAACTGCATCAGTTATTTCTGTTATTCCTAAAGCTGCGCGATGTCTTGTCCCCAAATCTTTAGCAATATCAGGGTTAGTAGAAAGTGGTAATACTACACCTGCCGCTAAAATTTTTCCTTCACTTATAATTACAGCTCCATCGTGAAGAGGTGATTTAGGGTTAAAAATACTCAAAAGCAATTCTTCAGAAATATTGGCATGTAAAAGGATAGCACCTTCCAAATAATCTTTTAAACTGATTTCCCTTTCAAAGACAATTAAAGCTCCAATTCTTTTTTCTGCCATTTTTTCAGCAGCTTTTACTACTTCTTCAATCCCAAAGGAATATTGGGTTTGTATTTTGGTAAAGGGAACAGTTCCAATTTGTGCTAAGGCTTTTTTGATATCCTCTTGAAATATGATGATTATTAATAATAAAATGGAAGACAAAAAGGTTTGTAAGATCCAATTAAGAGTTAAAAGTTGAAAGATTTCCGAAAAAAAATAAAGAAAAACTAAAAAAATTAATCCTGCTGCAATTTGTAATGCACGTGTTCCATGAATCAAAAGTAAAATTTTATAGATTATGTAGCCAACAATTATTATATCTATGACGTCTGTAATTTTAAAAGACTTATAAAAATCAGTGAGGTAATTAAATTCTATTTTCAATATCTGTATTCCTTCCACAGAAATTGGAAGGTTTTTAGGGCATCATTAATTAAAGAAACATTATGTACTCGTAAAATATGAATACCCTTAAGATAGGCATAAAGAGCTACTCCAACAGTTCCAGCATCTCTTTCTTTAGGAGGTTTCTGTAGTATTTCACCAATAAAACTTTTTCGAGATGGTCCAAGCAAAAGAGGACAATCAAACTCTTTGAAGGCTTCAAGATGCTTTAAAATTTCAAGATTATGGGTAAAAGTTTTTCCAAAACCTAATCCTGGGTCAAGAATTATATTCTTTTTCTGAATACCCTTTTTTAAACAAATTTCTATTCTCTCTTGAAAATATTCTTTTATTTCCTTGATTACATCATTATATTGAGGATTTATTTGCATAGTTTTTGGAGTTCCTTTAATATGCATTAAAATGTAAGGGCATTGATAGTCTTTAACAACATCTAAAATTTTAGGATCAAATTGGCCTCCTGATATATCATTTACTATATCAGCTCCAGCTTTAAGGGCCAGTTCTGCTATCTTAGCTTTATAAGTATCAATAGAAATTATAATTTCTTTATATTTCTCCCTTAAGGCCTTAATAATTGGAATTACTCTTTTAATTTCTTCATTAGCTGGTACAGGATCAGAAAAAGGCCGAGTAGATTCACCCCCCACATCTATGATGTGGGCTCCTGCCTTAATGAGCATTTCTGCTTTTTCTAAAGCCCCTTCTAAAGTTATAGCTTCTCCTCCATCAGAAAAAGAATCTGGAGTAACATTAAGAATTCCCATTAAATATGGAATATTTTCCCAATTAAATAGAGTGTTTCTAATTTTTATAGGTTCTGGCATAAATTAAAATATCCTAACTATGTAATGTATTGTAAAATTAAAAAGGTTTTACTGTCCTTGAAGGAGTAATTTAAATCTTTCACTATCAATAGTTTCTTCCTCTAAAAGAGTTGTGGCAATCAAGTGAAGTTTTTCTATATATTGAGTAATAATTTTTTTAGCTTCTTCGTAGCAATTATGAATTATTTCTTTTGTTTCTTGATCTATGATTTTAGCAGTTTCTTCTGAATAATCTTTAATTTGAAAAATTTCTTTACCTAAAAAAATTGGCTCTTCTGCTCTTCTATAAGTTAAAGGACCTAAGTATTTGCTCATACCAAATTCACAAATCATTTTTTTGGCAATGGCTGTGGCTTTCTTTAAATCATCTCGAGCACCTGTACTCAATTTTTGAAAAACTATTTCTTCACTAACTCTGCCACCTAAGAGAACAGTAATTTTTTTTCTTAAATAATCTTCTGTATAGATATGTCTATCATCAAGTGGTAGTTGTTGAGTCACACCCAAAGCTTGACCTCTTGGTATAATGCTTATCTTATGTACTGGATCAGGATCTGGTAAATAATAGGCTACTAAGGCATGTCCTGCCTCATGGTAGGCTATAATCCTTTTTTCTTCTTCACTTAAGGCCATTCCCTTTCTTTCTTTGCCCATAAGAATTTTATCTTTTGCTTCTTCTAAGTCCACCATTTCTACAAATTCTTTTCCCTTTTTGGCGGCAATTAAAGCGGCTTCATTCATCATATTTTCCAGGTTTGCGCCTGTAAAACCAGGTGTACTTTTGGCAATGGCTT
This sequence comes from Caldimicrobium sp., assembly GCA_046292115.1. Lineage (GTDB taxonomy): Bacteria > Desulfobacterota > Thermodesulfobacteria > Thermodesulfobacteriales > Thermodesulfobacteriaceae > Caldimicrobium. The sequence continues at coordinate 2,570 of JBKBRL010000029.1, read as the reverse complement.
TTAGGTCAACGGTAGGAGAAAGTTTAATTTTATTGGCATATAATCTGAGAATTGCTTCTCTTCCGTGAACATCTGGCGGTGGAACCACAACTTGCCTGTCAAATCTACCAGGTCTGAGTAAAGCAGGATCTAAAATATCAGGTCTGTTAGTTGCAGCTATAACTACGATGCCTTCAGCAGTATCAAATCCATCCATTTCAACGAGCAACTGATTGAGGGTCTGTTCTCTTTCATCATGTCCTCCACCAAGTCCTGCTCCACGCATTCTACCAACAGCATCAATCTCATCAATGAAAATTATACACGGGGCATGTGATTTAGCCTGTTGAAAGAGGTCACGCACTCTTGCAGCACCAACTCCTACAAACATCTCCACAAAATCGGAACCACTAATACTAAAAAAAGGCACCCCTGCTTCCCCTGCAATGGCTTTAGCTAAAAGTGTTTTTCCAGTACCTGGTGGTCCTACTAATAGAATTCCTTTAGGTATGCGTGCACCTAATTTGGTAAATTTTTGAGGATTTTTTAAAAATTCAACCACCTCTTGAAGTTCCTCCTTCGCTTCTTCCACACCAGCCACATCTTTAAAAGTAATTTTACTTTCTCCTTGTTTAATAAGTTTTGCTCTTGATTTAGCAAAAGAGAAAGGTTTATTTCCTGGTTGCATCTGTCTAATAAATAAAACCCAAAGAAAAATGAGAAAAATAAAGGGAAGCCAAGAAATGAGAAAAGTGGTAATCCAATTATTTTGACTGTCTGGTCGAACATTGATTTTAATTCCCTGTCTCCTAAGTAAGGTAAATAAATCTTTATCCTCAAGCAAAATGTAAGTAGTAAAGTCTTTTCCATTTATTAACTTTCCAATTACCTTTTTACCCTCAATAGTTATTTCTTTAACTTCACCCCTTTCTACCTTTTCCAGAAAATCACTATAAGATAGATTAAGAGCGCTATAAAAACCAAAATTTTCCATAAAAAGAAAATTATAAACCAGTAAAACCACAGCTCCCAAAATAATCCAAATTAAAAGGCCCTTTATAAAAGGTTGCATGAATTATTTCTCCTTTCTTTTAACTTCTTTATAAAATAATTTATTACAAGAATTTCTAAAATCAATCTTTTGGTTTTAAATAGAATTTCCAAAGCAGTTTTGATTCTTTGCTAACTAAATAATCAGGATGAGTATAAATATTCCAAACTCCAAGGATAAAAGTATCCTTTTCTAAGACTAAAAGATGATCCCTTAAATAGGAAGGAATTTTTTTTTCTTGTAAAAATTTTTTTAATTTTTTATGACCAACTCCTGGAAGGTAAATCTTGTCTCCTGGTTTTCTTTTTCTTAATATGAAGGGAGGTGTTAGTTTATCCGCTGATAAATAAAAAATGTTTGAATCTTGTGGAAGTTTTTCTTCATTGGAAATTAAACTTATTTCAACGGTCCCAATGGGTAAGTGATAGATACCTGGATTATCTACAGTTATTTCAAAGTAAGGAACAGTAAAAATCTTTTTAGTAAACCGTAAATAACCAGGACCTCTATAAGCTAAAAATTGTCCAGGAAGAAAAATAGGCCCTTTAGCTTGACCATTTATAAGTTGCTCTAAACTAAAAATATGTTTGGAAGTTATTCTGAAAAGAGGTAATCCAATTTCTTTAAAGGTCAAAAAATAAATTCTTCTTCTTATAACGGGAGGAATTTCTTTAAGGGCAGAAACTGAAAGAATTAAATCGTCTTCCCAAAATTTTTTTAATTTTTCATAATGAGATTTTGCTAAATTCTCTATTAGTTCTTCTTCTTCCCCAATTAAAAGTACAGTTTTTTTTAAGCTTTCTCTTATATTAGGATTGAAATTTTTTTCTAAAAAAGGGATTAATGATTGTCTAATTTTATTTCTTGGTATACGTAAATCTTTGTTAGTAGGATCTTCTCTCCAGGTAAGATTCTGTCTAAGAGCAAAATTTTTAATCTCCTCTTTACTTACAAAAAGAAAGGGCCTAACAATAAGATCTTCTCGTTTAATAGGAATCCCAGCTAAACCTCTTTTACCGGTGCCCTTTATAAGTTTTAAAAAAATCTCTTCCATGAGGTCATCCAAGTGATGAGCAAGGGCTATTTTATGAAAATCGTAATTCTTGGCTAAATCATACCATAATCTATATCTCAATTCTCGCCCAGCCATTTCTATACTTATCTTTTCCCGTTTAGCATAAAGTGAAACAGGTGATGCCGTGTAAAAAAAAGGTAATTTTCTTTCTTTACAAAATTGATAAACAAACAGAGCATCTCTATAAGAGTCTTTACGCACCTTATGGTCATAATGAGAAACAAAGATCTCAATCTGCAAATCCTTTTGCAAATGATACAGAGTCTCTAAGAGAGCGATAGAATCAAGCCCTGCAGATACTCCAACTAAAACTCTATCACCTCTATGAAAAAGTTTCCATTCTTCTATAATTTTCTTAATCTTTCTTAGAAACAAATTTAATCAGTTCCTTAGAGTATTCTTGATGTAACTGATAGGCCCTTTTAGCTAAATTAATCAAGGAATATTTAATTGTATCTAAAGCTT
>JBKBRL010000306.1:0-505 GCA_046292115.1 Caldimicrobium sp. | reverse complement strand
AATGATGAAGGCTATAATGTCTATGTTTGTGGACCAAGGGGTATTGGTAGAACGAGATACACTATAAAAAGAATTCAAGAAATTGCTAGTTCTTTCCCTCAGCCACCAGATATCTGCTATGTAAATAATTTTGAAGATTCGGCAAGACCAAAATGTTTAGTTCTACCTGTAGGTTTTGGAAAAAAATTAGAGGAGGAAATTGAGGCTGTTCTTGACTTTCTGAAAAAAGAAACTTTTAAAGCCTTTGAGGGAAAGGAATATGAAGAAGAAATTGCAAGACTCACAAGAGAAGTAGACGCTGAAAAAGAAAAGGTTTTAAATGCCTTAACAGAGGAGGCAAAAAAATATAATCTTATGGTGCTTTTTAGTCCACAAGGTATAAAATTAATGCCTCTTTTTAAGATTGAAGCACCTATTTCTGAAGAGGAACTCTTTAAAGACCCAAGAATTCGAGAGGAATATCAAAAGAACATTAATGCCTTTGAACCTGTGTTTAGAGAATATC
>JBKBRL010000305.1:0-544 GCA_046292115.1 Caldimicrobium sp. | reverse complement strand
AATTTCTTAAATAGAATGCTCTAAACTCTTCAAAGACAAGAAAAGTATTTCTATAAGGATGAAAAATTTCTTGCAAAAGAAAGGAGGCCTGTTTTTTTAATGCTGGAAAATCTGCAAAAATTTTAAGAAATACTTCATATTTAGGATGATATTTTATTTCGGAGACTTTAGTTTGCTGAAGATTGGCTAATAAAGCTTTAGAAGTATAGGTTAATGTTTCCATCCTATAATAATATTTAATACTCTTTACTAGCCATATAATTAACTAAATCTAACAAACGAACTGAATAACCCCATTCGTTATCATACCAAGCAATGATCTTAAGCAAATCCCTATCAATAACTTTTGTAGTTAATCCGTCAATTATGGCACTATGGGGATCTCCTACTAAATCCATTGAAACAAGAGGATCTTCCAAATAGGAAATATACCTATTTTGATTTTCCTTAAAAATTTTGGCTAATTCAGCTGAAGTAGTTTCTTCTTTAATTTTTATAACTAAATCTAATAGAGACACATCAGGGGTGGGCACTCTAATAGAAA
>JBKBRL010000304.1:0-551 GCA_046292115.1 Caldimicrobium sp. | reverse complement strand
ACTTGTCCTCATTATTTTACCTTCACAGAAGAAGAAGTAGATAATTATAATACTCTCGCTAAAGTAAATCCTCCCTTAAGGACTGCAGAAGATGTTGAAGCAATAAAAGAAGCATTAAAAGAAGGACTTATTGAGGTAATTGCAAGCGATCACGCTCCTCATAGCCCTTTAGAAAAAAATGTAGAATTTGAATTAGCAAGCTTTGGAATTATCGGACTTCAATTTCTTTTACCCTTAAGTTTTAATTTAGTAAGAGAAAAAGTACTTACACCTCTAAAACTATTAAGTTATTTAATCACAAATCCCTGTAAAGTATTAAATGTAGAACCACCCTCTTTCAAGGAAGGTAATCTCGCTGAAGTAGTAATCTTTTCCCCTGAAGAGGAATGGATAGTTACAGAGGATATAATTCAATCCAAGAGTAAAAATACACCTCTTTTAGGAAAGAAACTTAAAGGGAAAGTAAAAAAAGTACTCTTAGGCACTAAACTATTTGAATTTAGTTAAGAAACTCCCCCCTGTGGCAAAAAACTTTCATATGTATTTTAAAA
>JBKBRL010000303.1:0-556 GCA_046292115.1 Caldimicrobium sp. | reverse complement strand
GGGGGAAGGTTGAGCAAGAGCCATATAAAAACAGAAGCGGCAAATATCAAAGTACCAGCCCTGTATAGAAAATCTTTAACATAGGCCCATACTACTCTAAATAAAAGCCTAAGGGTTGGCAGTCGGTAAGGGGGAAGCTCCATAACGAAGTGGTATAATTCACCCTTTAAAAGGCTTTTTCTTAAAAGATAAGCGGTAAGAAGGGCAACAAGTATGCCAAAAAGGTATAGACCAAAGATAATGGTGGCTGGATTTGGGAAGAATAAAACAGCAAAGAAGGAGAAGACCACAAGCCTTGCTGGGCAACTCATAAAGGGTATCATAGCTATAACTAAAAGCTTGTCCCTTTTGGTTTCCAGGGTTCTTGTGGCCACTATGGCTGGTACATTGCAACCAAATCCCAAAAGTAAGGGAACAAGACTTTTTCCATGAAGCCCTATCCTATGCATAAACCTATCCATAAGGAAGGCTACACGGGGCAAGTAGCCAGAAAACTCAAGAAGGGAAAGCATAAAATATATGGCCGCAATAAGAGGAACAAAGGTAAGAACAAAGC
>JBKBRL010000028.1:0-7888 GCA_046292115.1 Caldimicrobium sp. | reverse complement strand
CACAACTTCCCATGGCAATCACATACTTTGGCTCTGGCATTTGCTCATAAACTCTCTTAACAGCAGGCGCCATCTTTTTTGTTACTGTACCAGCAACTATTATACAATCCGCTTGACGAGGAGTTGCTCTAAAAATTATACCAAACCGATCTAAATCATAATGACTGGCACCCGTTGCCATCATCTCAATAGCACAACAGGCAAGTCCAAAAGTCATAGGCCAAAGTGAACTTGCTCGAGCCCAATTAAATATTTCATCAATGGGCATCACATAGGCAGGAGTCCCTGGAATTTGCCTAATCCTTGGCGCTACTTCTATAGTTTCCTTTTCTATTCCCATTTTAAGGCACCCTCACTTAAGGCATACAAATAAGCTGCAAATAATAAAACTACAAAAATAAAAATCTCTACAAAACCAAACCACGCCAATTCTTCAAACACAACTGCCCAGGGATAAAGAAAAACTACTTCAACATCAAAAATAAGAAAAATTAAAGCAATCAAATAAAATCTTACTCTAAAAGGAACTTTAGTATCTCCTGAAGGATCCATTCCACATTCATAGGGAATATACTTTTCAGAGGTAGGCCTTCTTATGGCAATAATCCTATTTCCTAATAGCATAGCAATGCCTATAGCCAAAACCAAAAAAGCAAAAATAATAAAGGCAAACATTCCCTTACACCTTCTAAGTTATTTCTTTTATTTCTAATGCTTGATTAGGACAAGCAGTGACACAAAAAGGCTTTTCTCCACGCTCCATTCTTCCTATACAAAGATCACATTTTCCCACTGTACCTGTCACAAAGTTAAACTTAGGTACACCCCATGGACAAGCTTCCATGCAATTTTTACACCCTACGCAGATGTCTTTATAAAAAGCTACTACCTCTCCTTTTCTAATTAAAGCTCCCACCGGGCATACACTGGCACACTGTGGCTTCTTACACTGCAAACAAGAAAAATAAGCAAATTTAGAGCCTACTCTAAAAATCCAACAATTAGATAAACCTTCATGCCCTTCTGCACATGCCTTTACACACTCTTCACATCCTGTGCATTTTTCACTTAAGTAGTTTATTGTATATTTTATCATCACCTCTCTTTTTATTCAAAATAAAATAAATAGTCAAATATTAATTTCCTTGATTTTATCATCTCATGGAGAATTATTTCAAATTTTGAGAACTTTTTCCTTTTTTTTATTTTTAGAAATAATTTTTTGCCTCTATACTTTTACAAAAATTTGAATATTTCCTTCTTCATCTTGATAAATTCCACATTCCCCGCCGAAAACTAAAAAAAGAAGCGATAGAAAATAATAAATTTTTTCCTTCAAATCCAAGTTCTTCTTTTCTTTTAAAAATTCCTTCCAGAAAAAAACTTTCTTATCTTTTAAGACACACCTCATTTCCTCAAGGTAGGCTTCAATATTTTTCTCCTCTAACTTAAGAAAAAAGCTTTTTTCTTTCTTTTCTCTCTCTAGAAGTAAAAATATAGCTGAAATAAGTTCATTAATATCACCTTCTTCAAATATCTCATTCTCATTATCATCTATACATATTCTTGGAATAAAAATCTTCTCTCCTAAAATTCTCTCTGTAAAAAGGAGTTGATAATAATATAACTGCTTTTTCTCTTCAATTAATGAATATATTTCCAAATCATTCTCACGTTCAGGTTCCTTGAGAGAAAACTCAAGAAGTAATTTACTTTTTATGTATACTGCATAAGAAATTTTCAGAATTAACTCTAAGAGAACTTCGTTTAACTTTTCATTTTCTTGTTTTAATTGCTGAAGAAAAGAAAAAGTAAACTGAGAAAGACTTATTTCTCTTAGAGTTTCTCTTTTATACAGAAGGATTTTATGAAAATTTTCTAAATGAGTTATTAGCTCTTGCGAGGAACTTAGGATTTCCATTTATTAATTTGATGCACCTTTTTGAAACACCTATTCATTACTACCTTGATACCATAATTTTCAGCCAAGGCCTTTGCTTCTTCGTTATAAATGCCTTCTTGCATCCATATAACCTTAGGCTTTAAATTAATTGCCTGTTCTACAATAGGTAAAACCTCTTCACTTCTTCTAAAAATAATTATCACTTCGGGTTGATAATCAGAAGGTATAGACTCCAAATTGGGATAAACTTTTTGGCCTAAAATTTCATTCTGCGCAGGATTTACAGGAATGACTTGAAAACCTTCTTTTAATAAGTAATCCATAACTATGTAGCTTGGCCTTTGAGGGTTTGCACTTGCTCCAACTATAACAAGCTTTTTGTATTTTTGAGGTATCTCAAGAACCTCTGGTTCAATATTAGAATAATCAGGAAGAGCACATTCCATTTTCTTTTCCTCCTTAAAATTTTACGCTACAAATTTTGTAAAACTTTTCAGGATCAAGAGAAGCACCACCCACTAAAACACCGTCAATGTTAGACATTTTAATTAACTCTTCTACATTTTGAGGGGTCACACTTCCTCCATAAAGAATGGGAATTTCTTGTGCAACCTCTTTTCCCAAGGCATCTGACAAAAGTTCCCTAATAAAACTATGAACTTCTTCAGCTTGTTCAGGAGTTGCATTTATTCCTGTTCCAATGGCCCAAACTGGTTCATAAGCTATAATCAATCTATTTTTTAGCAATTCTCTCTCAAAAGTAAGCCCAGCTTTTAATTGAATTTCTATTCTTTGAAAAGTTGTTCCTTCCTCCCTTTCCTTTAAAGTCTCTCCTACGCATAGAATAGGGATAAGCCCGTGATTCAAAACACCTTTTATTTTTTTATTAATCAATTCATCGCTTTCTCCAAAAAGATGTCTTCTCTCTGAATGACCAAGGATTACATATTGTACACCCAATTCTTTAAGCATTAAAGGAGAAATCTCTCCTGTATAAGCTCCCTTTTCTGCAAAATGGGCATTTTGAGCACACAGAACTATGTTTGTGCCTTTTAGCAATGAACTCACATAATAAAGAGATGTAAAAGGTGGTGCAATTCCGATAACCCTATCTTGCATGTTATTTCCAATTAAAAAAGTAAGAAACCTTTCAAAATATTCCTTTGCCTCTTTAATAGTTCCGTTCATTTTCCAATTACCTATAAATAACTTCTTTCGCATACTCATTCCCTTTCTTACTTCTCTAAAACCACTAATCCAGGCAAGCTTTTTCCTTCTAAATATTCCAAAAAGGCACCACCAGCCGTAGAGGTATGAGAAAAAGAATTTAATACACCAGCTAACCTTAAGGCTGCTAAGGTATCCCCTCCACCAGCTATGGTAACTCCTGATAAAGAAGCAACTCTTCTTGCTATGGAAATTGTTCCTGAGCTAAATTCTCTCTTCTCAAAATATCCAAGAGGACCATTCCAAATAACTGTTTTTGCGCCATAAAGAGCTGAAGAATAAAAATCAACGGTCTCTTTTCCTATATCATAGATTATATCTTCTTTATGTATTTCCATTAAACTCACATAAAGAGCTTTTCCCTCTCTTTCTACACCTACATCTACTGGAAGATAGATTTTTACCTCTTGTTCTTTAGCTTCGTAAAGAATACTTTTTGCCACCTCAATATAGTCCTTTTCTACAAGAGAATTCCCTACTTCATAGCCAGAGGCTGCCAAAAAGGTATTAGCCATAGCTCCGCCAATAAAAAGTTTATCAATTTTTGTAAGTAGATTCTTTAAAATTCCTATTTTAGTAGAAACTTTACTCCCTCCCACTATGGCATAAAAGGGCCTTTCAGGTTTTCCCACTACTTTATTCAAAAACCTCAGTTCTTTTTCCGTCAAAAAACCTATCCCTTTATCTTTAATCAATTCTGCCACTCCAACAACAGAAGCATGGGCTCTATGACATACAGAAAAGGCATCATTGATATATATATCAGCCATTTGTGCTAAAACTTTTGATAATTCTAAATCGTTTTTCGTTTCTCCCTCATAAAAACGGATATTCTCTAACAATACCATTTCTCCCTCTTTCAACTTTTCTGCAATATCTTTGGCTTTCTCATCTGTTATTTCTTCTAAAAAATAAATTTGGGAAGAAAATTTTTCTTTTAAATACTCATATATAGGCTTTAGTGAAAGTTCAGGCACTCTTTTCCCTTTGGGTCTACCTAAATGTGAGCAAAGAATAACCTTTGCCCCACTATTTATAGCATATTTAATAGTAGGTAAAGCTTCAACAATTCTCGTATCATCCATAATTTTTCCATTTTCAAGGGGTACATTAAAATCTACTCTTATAAAAACCTTTTTCCCTCTAAGGTCAAAATCTTTGATAGTCTTCATTACTTGCCCTCCTTTGTAATTTATTTTGCAGCTTTGAATTTAAAGATGCATTATCTTTTTTATTAAATTAGCCATCTCTAAAGCACTAAAGGCAGCTTCTGCTCCTTTATTACCTGCTTTGGTTCCAGCTCTTTCAATTGCCTGCTCAATAGTATCTGTAGTTAATATACCAAAAATAATAGGCACTTCTGTTTCTAACATTACTTGTGCTATCCCTTTTGAGGCTTCCGAGGCTATATATTCAAAATGTGGAGTGGCACCTCTTATAATTGCTCCTAAACATATAATAACATCAAACTTTTTAGTTAAAGCAAGCTTTTTAGCAATAAGAGGAATTTCAAAAGCTCCTGGGACCCAAGTAATATAAATATTCTCTTCTCCTACATTATGTCTTCTCAATACATCTAATGCACCTTCTAAAAGCTTTTGTGTAATAAAGACATTAAATCTGCTTACCACTATAGCTATGTTTAAATCTTTTCCATCAAAATATCCCTCTATAATATTTGTATGAAACATACTACCCCTCCTTAATCACTATTTATACTTTTTATCCGCATAGATAATAATTTTTTCACCCTCTCCAATATATCCCATCATAACTCTTAAAAATTCTTCATAAGCAGTATCGGAACTTTGATATTTCTTAATTTTAGACCTAAGACGCTGATTTTCTTTTTGTATCATCTCTAATTCTTCACTTTCTTTTTTTATCATCCAATTCAAAAATAGATAAATGCTTAATGTTAAAAATAATAGAAAAAACAAAAAAAATATAGCATATCTTTTAAATTTTTTCTTTTTTTTCCTTTTCGCATAAGGAATTACATAAACCTTTGGCTTAAAACTCATTTTATATTAATATATATAATTTTTAATACCACTGCCATGTGCTATTTTTTTTATCATAATCTTGAAGAGTATTCTCACTTGGTACACTTGGTGTCTTCTTCTCTTCTACAGATATAGTGCTGGGCACCATTATATTCTTTGAAACTTCCCGATTATAAATGCTATCAGGAGGTGGAGGTGGAGGTGGAGTGACCTCTATTTTAATTTTTAAAGTGTCTTCTTTTTTGGAAAAGAATTGGGAAATCTTTCTAAATGGATTAATCTTTGAAAAAAGGGAAGATTTATCTCGTGTTGAATAATAGGTAATTTTCGTACTTTTTGAATTTTCCTTTTGTGGTAGTTCTTTTATTAGCTCTCCTAATTGCTCCTTAGGAGGTATAGCCATCTCCTTATATTCAAACTTTTCTTTAATCTCTTTTGTAAGTGACTCTAAGGTAATCCAGAAATTTTCAAAAGTGCATAAAGAAGTTCTTTCGTAGAGAATTTCATTGGTGCTTTGTCTTTTAATCCTCAATTCAATTTGCGCTTTTCCTGATAAGTCAAAGTTGAAGACACTTTCCAATACCTTAATATCCTCTTTATTATATGGTGTTTCCTTCAAAGGTGATAGTTTTTCCTTTAAAAATTTCCAAATAGGTTTTTGCAAGTAGGCGAATTCTTTTTTGGGATAAATTTCAGGTTCCTCTATAATCAGTGTATCAGCGGCATAAACATTTAATACTTGTAACCATAAAAAAATCCCTATTAAGTACCAATACACAATTTAACCTAATTTTATTTTTTTAAACTCTTCTCCTTTTCAGCAACAATTAATCGGGTTTTCACAACGGTATCAGGAGTAAGACTTATGGAATCTATACCACACTCTACTAAAAACTCTGCAAAATCCGGAAAATCAGAAGGTGCTTGTCCGCATATTCCAATTTTTCGGCCTTTTCTTTTAGCTATCTCTATTACTTCCTTAATCATCTTTTTAACTGCAGGATTTCTTTCATCATAAAGGTGGGAGACTAATTCTGAATCTCTATCTAAGCCAAGGGTTAATTGGGTTAGGTCGTTTGAACCAATGGAGAAACCATCAAAAATTTCTGCAAATTCCTCTGCTAAGATAACATTACTTGGTATTTCACACATCACATATATTTCTAAACCATTTTCTCCTCTTTTGAGTCCATACTTTTCCATAACCTGCATTACCTTTATACCTTCTTCAGGAGTTCTACAGAAGGGTATCATAACCTTAACATTAAAAAGGCCCATTTCATTTCTAACTTTTACTAAAGCTTTACATTCCAAGGCAAAGGCTGGTTCAAACTTTGAATCATAGTAACGAGAAGCACCCCTCCAACCGATCATAGGGTTGTGTTCCTCTGGCTCAAAAAGGTAACCACCTACGAGATTAGCGTATTCATTACTCTTAAAATCGGAAAGCCTAACTATGACATCGTTAGGATAAAAAGCTGCGGCAATGGTTGCAACTCCTTGAGCTAATTTGTCTACAAAAAATTCAGCTTTATTCCTATATCCAAAAGTCCTTTTTTCAATTTCTTGAACTACTTTTTTAAGCTTTCTGTCTGAAGCAGCCTTTGACTTTAATTCCTCAAAATGCACTAAAGCTAATGGATGAATTCCTATGTGGGAATTGATAATAAATTCTAAGCGAGCTAAACCTACACCATCATTGGGGATCTGAGCTTGAGCAAAAGCTTGCTCTGGAATACCTACATTCATCATAATTTTTGTCTTTGTTTTAGGAAGGTTCTCTAAATCTATCCTTTCCACCTCAAAGGGAATTAAACCTTCTAAAACTCTTCCTTCCTCACCTTGGGTACAATCAATAGTTATTTCTGACCCATCCTTCACAACTTTTGTTGCATTTTCAGTTCCTACGATACAAGGAATACCAAGCTCACGAGAGACAATAGCTGCATGACAGGTTCTTCCACCCTTGTCAGTAACAATGGCTGAAGCCTTTTTCATTATAGGTTCCCAGTCAGGATCAGTCATAGTGGTAACTAAGACCTCTCCTGGCTGAAAGGCACCAATTCCTCCAACATCTAAAATGACTCGAGCTCTTCCCTGCCCAATTTTACTTCCCACAGCCTTACCTGTAGTTAATACCTTTCCTTCTCCTTTAAGTCTATAAATTTCATAAAACTTTACATCCTTTATAGCATGTACAGTTTCAGGTCTGGCTTGAACGATAAAAAGTTCTCCAGTCCCTACTTCATTTCCGTCTCCGTCTTTAGCCCACTCGATATCCATAGGACGTCCGTAATGTTCCTCAATTACTATTGCCCATTCAGCTAATTTTAGTATCTCTTCATCCGATAGCACAAAACTTTCCCTCTCTTCTTTAGTTGTTGTTACTTCTTTTAGTGGTCTTGCTCTTGAGTTACCATAAACAAGCTTTACATGTTTACTACCTAATTTTTTAGATAATATTGGCTTATACCCCATTTTAAGTGTAGGTTTAAAAACATAAAACTCATCGGGATTTACTTTTCCTTGAACCACATACTCCCCTAATCCCCAGGCTCCTGTGATATAAACTACATCTCTAAAGCCTGATTCTGTATCTAAGGTAAACATAACACCTGAACTTGCCTTATCTGACCGAACCATTTTCTGCACCGCAACTGATAAATATACTGAGAAATGATCAAAGCCTTTGTCCTCACGATATGATATAGCTCTATCTGTGAAAAGAGAAGCAAAACATTTTTGTACATAT
>JBKBRL010000302.1:0-608 GCA_046292115.1 Caldimicrobium sp. | reverse complement strand
CTACAGGGATAGGCTTTGCAAATGAAAGTTTGTTGATAGGGAGCAACTTGAAAAGAGAGGTGAAAACCAATATAATGATTAGTTAAAAAGCTCTCTCTTTGGGGGCACACAATTTATACAAATTTACAGTTAGCACGAGAGGAAAAAGAAGCCCTATTAGTTACCCTTTATCAATACTTAGATGAGACCTTTTCTCAGTTCCCTTTAGCTTGCACAAAAGGCTGTTCCTTTTGCTGTACCACTAAACTTTGGGTTACCTCCATTGAGGCAGAATATATTTTTAAAAACTTAAGAGAGGAACTTCCTTCCTTTGATAACCTTATTTATCCAAGACCAAAATTAACTCATAATCAACTTGCTCTTCTATATTTTTCAGGGGAAGAGCCAAAAGAGAGCTCCCAAGAGGGGGGGATAGCTCCTTGTCCATTTCTCACTGAAGAAAATCTCTGTAAAATTTATGAAAGAAGACCAGTTATTTGTAGAATTTTAAATTCCTTGGAAAGGTGTGGGCAAGAATCTTCAGCAGTGGTCTCAGAGGAACTTTATCTTATGGGACTTATTGCTCTGCAAATAGTAGAAAACATAGATATAGGTGGCTTATATGGTAA
>JBKBRL010000301.1:0-628 GCA_046292115.1 Caldimicrobium sp. | reverse complement strand
CAGGTAAATTAATAAAACAAATAGGATTTGGTGTAGTAACATCGCCAATTTTATGATGGTCAACTAAAGCTACCACTTCAGCCTGCGATAAATTATCTACACTCTGCACTACATCAGAATGATCCACTAATGCAATCTTTTTACCTGTCCCATCTGTCATAAGTTCAGGCACCGGAAAGTTAAATTTCTCCAAAACAAATTTGGTTTCTGCATTGGGCTCTCCTTGTCTTACAGGAACTGCCTCAAGCTCTGGTAATTTCATCTGGGCAAGAATGCCTCTCTTTTTCCATTCATTCCATAAATAAGCAAAAGCTATAGCTGAACAAATAGAATCCGTGTCAGGATTTTTGTGCCCAACTACATAAAGAACTTCTCCACTCATAGGACACCTCCTTTAATATTTGTTTTTATTGGATTTTACTTTTTAAATATTCCTTGTCAAGGGTATGCATCTCATAGAAAAATTTTTCTCTGAGTTAGATAAAAGCAATTCCTCTAACCGAGATTTAAGGCTCCTTTAGATTTGAAGCATTTCTTCATAAAGAAAACTCAAGTGAACTAACTATAACATATCACTAACTATAACATTTCCAAATATTTTTCAGGGGAAATCTCCAAATTGCCCACA
>JBKBRL010000300.1:0-639 GCA_046292115.1 Caldimicrobium sp. | reverse complement strand
CATCATTAAATACATCTTCGTCTTTTATACCTATACCTATAAGCAAACCGTACATGTAATAGTTCCTTATCCTATTAAGGATTCCTACCGCTTTTTTGTAAGCTTTTTTAAAGTCTTCTTCACCTTGCGACCAAGCCTTTTTAAGCTCTGCATGAAGTTGGTATATATCAATCAATAAGACATTTCTTTTCATTCTTCTATCGTACTTCAAACTTACCAAATACCTTGAATAGATTTATAATTGTTTGCTGATAGGCTTCTATAAAACCCACCGTACTTTGAAGCCAAAGCTCTTGTAGTTCTATCATTATTAACCTCCTTTTTTATTATATAGTAAGCTTTTTGATAAGTTCTTTGTCCTGGCAAGTAGGCAGAATACCCGATATGGATTAATCTAACTTCTCAAAAAGTTCTTTATCTTGATAAGGAGAAAGAATACCAGAGCATAAAAGATAGCAGTATCCATCATCAAAGGGTACGCCAAGAGTTATGATGAGAAAGCCATCTGTAATCATCCGCATAAACTATACGATAGCCTTTAAACATACGGTAGAACTCTTCAGGCCTTATAAGGTAAGGCAACAAAATTTTTTTCACCTCTTGGTAAGAGAACCTCTTAGAAAACTTCAAAGAGGGCAT
>JBKBRL010000299.1:0-654 GCA_046292115.1 Caldimicrobium sp. | reverse complement strand
GAGGTGTGTCCTGTAGTGATATGGGGAACAAAAAACATTTTGCCTAAGGGATCCCTTTGGTTTAGACTAAGAAAAAGGGAGGTAAAGGTTATAGTTGGGCCCCTTTTTCCTACAGATTCTCTCTCTCTCAGAGATAAACATATTTTGGCTGATAAGGTGAGAGCTTTTATGGAAGAGAGTTTAAATAAACTAAATATCAATTAAAAGAAGGTGAGTAGAAATGGGTGAGATAATAACTGTACCTTTGGAAGAGGAATTAAAGGAGAGCTATTTAGATTATGCAATGAGTGTAATTGTAGGGCGGGCTTTGCCAGATGTGAGAGATGGATTAAAGCCTGTTCAACGAAGGATTCTATATGCTATGTATGAAACAGGCAATGATTGGAATAAGCCCTTTAAGAAAAGCGCAAGGATCGTGGGAGAGGTAATTGGTAAATATCATCCCCATGGAGATATACCCGTTTACGATGCCATCGTGAGAATGGCTCAAGATTTTACTATGCGATATCCCTTAGTTGATGGGCAAGGTAATTTTGGCTCCATTGATGGGGATGCCCCAGCTGCTATGAGATATACAGAGGTTAGGCTTACTCGGCTTGCCCACGAACTTTTAGCAGATATTGAAAAAGAGACGGTAGAATTTGTTCCCAATTA
>JBKBRL010000298.1:0-664 GCA_046292115.1 Caldimicrobium sp. | reverse complement strand
AGGCAAGTCTATAATCATCAATTAAGTGCCAAGTAAAAGGTATTTCAGTTAATTCAAAAAACCTTTCCCAACCAATTCTTTCAATCCAATCACCAACTCTTTCATATTTGTTAGCATGCTTAGAATAAGTTTCTAAAATTTTCCTAATCCACTTAACAGCAGTGGGCCAACGGGGGGGTTCATTGGGAATATAAGGAATTACAACTTTAGAGAACTTAGGAGGAGATATTCTATTGGAAACCTTCCCACCAACAACAATAGCAATTCCATCACCCTGTCCGTCGGAAATAGGCATTGCAGGACACATAGTATAACAGTTTCCACAGAACATACACCTGTCTACATTTACCCTTACGGTTTTTCTCTTTTCACCTTCGATCTCAACAGTTGCAGGTTTAATTGCACCAAGTGGACAGGAAGCAATAACTAATGGGATCTCACAAACTTTATCTAATCTTTCATCTTCAACTAATGGTGGTTTTCTATGAATACCCACTACAGCAATATCAGAACAATGAACAGCTCCGCACATATTCAAACAACAAGCCAAGGCAAGCCTAACCTGAGCAGGAAGCTTATGAGAACCGAAATACTCAAATAAATCATCCATTATAGCCTTAACCACACCAGAGGCATCTGTTGCTGGAGTATGACAATGGATCCA
>JBKBRL010000297.1:0-690 GCA_046292115.1 Caldimicrobium sp. | reverse complement strand
GCTGAAAACCTTTACTACCTTGACTTTGATGTAAAAGTGGAGGGGCTGGAGGAGATCCTAATAAAAGGAGTAAGAGATGAGAGGAGAGGCCTTTAAAGGACTGCTGGAGAGTATCTTTCTGAAGCTTTTAGGTAAAGAGTTCAAAGGAGCCCTATCTCACCTAAAACCTGTGATCTTATTAACCATAGCATACGCACTAAGCAGCCTTGTGGGCTTTTTAATTAACCTATTTGCCGCAAAAAGGCTTGAAGTTCATACCTTTGGACTTTTCTCCTTAGCTTATGCAACCACCACTTGGATAGCAGTAATAGGCGACCTTGGAGTGGGTGCAAGTATGATACGCCTTTATAACAAGTACAAAGAGGATAAAGATAAACAAAAAGCTATTCTTTCCTCTGCTCTTCTTTGGGAGTTGGCCATCTTTTTCTTTATCACCTTTGCATCACCTTTGCTTACCTACCTTTTACTAAAAACCCTTGGCCTAAGCCCAGAAGAAGCCTTCTATCTTTTTCTAATTAGCTTTCTTTCTGGTGGTATCTTTGTCTTGTGGATGTATTGCCAAGAATATTTAAGAGCTAAAGAAAGCTTTATTTTGCTTTCCTTTTCTGTGTTTATGTACTCCCTTTTAAGAATATCTTTTTTGGTCTTTGTATATTTTTCATATCCCAAAAGCCCCGTGGCTTGGCTTTT
>JBKBRL010000296.1:0-702 GCA_046292115.1 Caldimicrobium sp. | reverse complement strand
CTAAAAGTTTTTTGATAATAGCTCACATCTAAGGATAAATAGATACAATAGTTTTTGTTTTCTATATAGGAAGTTTTGGTGGCTATAAGAGTGGACCCTTTTTTAACATAACTTGTCTCACACCTTTTTGGCGCAAGTAACTCTTTTCTATAGTTCCAGGTTAAAAAAGGTTCATTATTATAAAATATAGCTAAGCTTAATAACCTTTCTCTTTTAAAAAGTTCTTCTAAAGAATTAACCAGTTCGAGGAGCCATCCTTTACTCTCTGGAAGCTCAGCAAATTCTGGCATAAAAGGGATTTTATAAAAGTTTTCCAAAAATTTAATATAATCCGAAAGCTTCGTCTCTACTTGATTCAAGGTACTATCCACTTTTCCTCGTAGGGAAGTCTCTAAATAATATTTAAAATAAAAAATTTGGAAAAGGGTAAAAAAAGTAAAAAAAGCAACAAAAATAAAAGTCAAAAGGGCTAATGATGTTTTATAATTAAGAAAAACCACTCTTTTCGTTTTATTTAGGATTTTTTCCATAAATTAAATAATCTTCCCTTTAATGTTTTTTCCAAGCCCTGTTCAGTGGGATGATAAAATTCTCTTTTTATGCCCTCAGGCAAATAATTTTGGATAACAAACCCCTGAGAGTAATCATGGGGATATTTATAATCTTTGCCATAACCCAGTTTTTCCAATAATTTAGTCACAG
>JBKBRL010000295.1:547-733 GCA_046292115.1 Caldimicrobium sp. | reverse complement strand
TCAAAATGAACCTTTGACGACCCATAAGCCCATCGGTAGAGTATATAAAACCTTGTAAGGGGAGATAACCTTCCCACCACTCCATCGCGTAAAAGCCGCCTTATGGCATAGTCCGTTATAACCTCCCTGACATACTCAAGAAACCTATCCGCCCTTATGATATTGCCCTGATGGTCTATAACCTTT
>JBKBRL010000295.1:0-539 GCA_046292115.1 Caldimicrobium sp. | reverse complement strand
AAAACCTTGATATACTCCTTATCCTTTACTATAAATCCCCTATTCAATTCCCTTGCTATGTCAATGCCCACGCTTTGGGCAAGCTTCCTCGCCTCGTCAAAATGAACCTTTGACGACCCATAAGCCCATCGGTAGAGTATATAAAACCTTGTAAGGGAAGATAACCCTCCCACCACTCCATCGCGTAAAATCTCCCTTATGACATAGTCCGTTATAACCTCCCTAACATACTCAAGAAACCTATCCGCCCTTATGATATTGCCCTGATGGTCTATAACCTTTTCATACTTGCCAAAAACCTCAATGGCAGAACCAATGCCCGCAACGAAAAAGTCCGCCCCAGATACTCCCTCTCTCCATAAATCCTTAAGCTTTTTGTGTATATGCTTTTTTATCTCTTCTTTTACATCTTTGAACATGCCCACCTCTTCCTTTTCCATCTTCCTGCAGACTATGTATATGGACGAAGCCAAAGCGGCAGAATTTTGGGCACGAAGCCTTGATCTCATCTCTGTGTCAATAGGCCAAGAGGCGGTAAT
>JBKBRL010000294.1:0-812 GCA_046292115.1 Caldimicrobium sp. | reverse complement strand
GAAGCTCCTTTGCTAAAAAATGAGGAGTTCCTGATAATGGATGTCTTATAACTAAGAGATTTATCCCTAACGCATAAAGATTTTTTATCGTATCTAAAAGGCTTTCCCCTTTTTCTAAGCTACTTCCTTTTGCTGAAAAACTCATCGTATCTGCACTTAAGACCTTACAAGCCCTCTCAAAGGAAAATTTAGTTCTTGTAGATGGCTCATAAAAAAGAAGCAAAACTGTTTTCCCTCGAAGGGTAGGCACCTTAGGAATTGGTCTTGAAAGAATTTCTTTTAAATTTTCCGCAAAATCAAGCAAATTCTTTATTTCTTCTGGAGACAAGCTATATATATCCAAAAGGTGTCGCATCACTTAAAACCAGAGCCTCTCTTTTATGTATGCCACTATTTCATTAGGTTCATCCAATATTTTAAAAATCTCTACATCTACAGGGCTTATCTTTCCTGTGGGAATTAAAGTTTTAGTAAACCATGTATAAAGAGGTTTCCAAAAGGTTTTGTCCACTAAAATAATAGGTACAGGACGAATTTTTTTTGTTTGCACTAAAGTAAGAATCTCAAACATTTCATCCATAGTACCATATCCACCTGGAAAAAAAACAAAAGCCACTGAATATTTCGCTAACATAACCTTTCGCACAAAAAAATACTTAAACTCAAGCTTAAGATTAGCATAGGGATTAGGTTCTTGTTCCATGGGCAATTTTATGTTTAAACCTACGGAATAGCCGCCTCCCTCTGCAGCCCCTTTATTTGCAGCCTCCATAATACCAGGGCCGCCTCCTGTGATCACAGAAAAACCAGCT
>JBKBRL010000293.1:0-819 GCA_046292115.1 Caldimicrobium sp. | reverse complement strand
CCCATGCCAATAAGAGCATAGAGCAAACGATCAACCTCTGCTTTAATTTCAAGAAGTATCCCTGCAACCTTTTTATCAAAGAGAAGGACATCATTAGGCCATTTTACCTTTGCAGGAAGATTAAAAGTCTCTCTAATAGCTAAAGCAATAGCCACTGAGGAAAGATAGGTTAAGAAATGAGCCTTGCGAAGGGGGAGTGGTTCATATAGAATAAGGGTAACCCAAAGGCCTCCTTCATTAGCTTCCCATTTCCTTCCAAGCCTTCCTCTACCTTGAGTTTGTCTCTCTGCTATGACTATTGCCCTTTTTCCTGCTTCTGCCAAACTTTTAGCTACATCCATCGTGGAGGTGGTCTCAAGGAGATAAATTACCTCTTCAAAGTGGCCCGTTTCTTTAAGTAAATTTTCCAAGTCTTCTTGAAGGAAAATATCTTTATTAGAAAGCTCATAGCCCTTTTTATGAATAGAAAGAGGATAGCCTAAATCTTTTAATTTTTTTATTTTTTTCCAAATAGCTACTCTACTTATTCCCAAAAGTTGGGCTAATTTTTCTCCAGAGACAGGTCCTTCTTTTTCTTTTAGGATTTTAAGAAGAGATTCTTCAAGGGGAGTAAGCTTTGTCAAATTCAGCATAGGTAAATTTGCCGGGGGCGGGATTTGAACCCGCACGGAGTTGCCTCCACTGGATCCTGAATCCAGCGCGTCTGCCTTTCCGCCACCCCGGCTTCAATTATTTATTAATAAATATTATAATCTTATCTGAAAGAACCCTCTTCGTCAATTCTTTAGGTTAATTTTGAAAATTGCTTCTCAAATGCTA
>JBKBRL010000002.1:6604-17266 GCA_046292115.1 Caldimicrobium sp. | reverse complement strand
AAAGGGAAAGTTATTATTAATCAAGTTAGAGCCTTTTATTTTATGGCAGGAATATTGAAGCATCAAGAAGAGGACCCAAGATGTGCTGTTTGTAAAAGCCGTAAAAAAGTTGCTGAAGATCTAAGAGAAGAATTTGAAAGGTTCAAACAAGAAGTATCACTGGAGGAAATTCCAGAACTTTTTAGAGGTAAAGTTGAGAAAATACAGAGTATACTTGACTCTATAAAATTACCTGCCGAGCCAATACCTCAAAGAAAAGTAGGTGCCTGTCACTTCCCTGACGAAGAATGTTTGATAAAAGAAGCCTATGAGATTGTTGAGGAGGTTGTTGAAGAAAAAGAAGATTAAGCATATATTTAATTAGTGTATCTTCCTTTAGGTAAGTTTGGAAAAGTTAAAAAAGCCTTAATTATATTTCCCCTTCCAGAATGGCACTATTTTAAAAATGCTTTATCTCCCCAAAAATTTTTTAGTTGGCTAAGTATTAATTTCGCTTTATTTAAAAATGATATTTACTTAATTGGACCCCTTTTTTCTGCCCCTCAATTGGCTTTATTAATGGAATATTTAATTTCGAAAGGGTTAAAAAGCCTCTTAGCTATTGGATGGGCTGGTAAATTCCCTTTTGGTAGTCTTGAGCTTGGAGACCTTTTTCTTCCCTATAAAGCCATTAGTCTTGAAGGGACAAGTAAATTTTATTTTAGGCGGAAAAAAATTTTTAAGATAAATCCTTCTATGTTCGAAGAGTTAACAGCTTCCCTTCAAAAAAATTCTATTTTCTTTAAGAAAGGCATAATGCTTAGCGTTGATGCGCCTATAGTTGTTGAAAAAAAATTAAAAGAATTTAGTTTTTATTTTAAAAAGGCATCGGCTATGGATATGGAAACCTCTGTTCTATTTGCCCTAAGTGAATATTATAAAATTAAAGCAGGAGCCTTACACTTTATAACGGATAGTTTAGGAAGCACCTATAACGCTAGACCAGAGGAAAAGTTCAGAAAATTAAGAAAGACATTGGTTCCTTTTTTGAAGGAATACATTGAGAGGGATGAGTTCTAATAATGACCATGAAAAAAATAAGAATTAATCCCTTTGAATATTTCGGACTTACCCCACAACTTTTAAAGGAGCTTGATGACGGAACAATTTTCAAAATCGTAAAAAGTATTTATAGAACCTTACAAATGAGTTATCATCCTGACAGAGGAGGGGATCCTAAAAGGGCTTTAGAATTAAATTTAGCTTTTGAATTAATAAATCTTGAAAAGGATCCTCAAACTTTTAAATACTACAAAAATGCTTATATACAAAGACTTTCAAGAAAAAACTTAAAAAAAGAATTAGAGGAACTTCAAACTCATTTACGAAAATTAACATATACTAATGAACTTCTAAAAGAACGATTTTGGCTTTTTTTAGAGAAGGGCAATGAACAATTAAACTTCCTCTTTAATCAAGGCCTAGCTCTAAAAATAAAACTATTAGATGTAGTTTCACAAATAAACTTTGGAAGCTTTGTAAGTTTTAAGAATAAAAAAAGGTTTTTTAAAGAGATTATTTTGGGACCTAATTATTTATTAAAAAAAGATGGAGATATGAAGAAATATCAAGTTTTAAAAAAATTTAAAATTATTGGTGGAGTAAAGCGAGAATATATTACGCCCTGGGATTTATTGGAGCGAAATCTAAAAGAGGAAAAATTTTACTTAAAAAACTATATGACAAAAGAAACTTTCATCAAGGAGCTTCTTATCTATCTTTCACCAGAGCTTAAGACTAATTACTACCTTTTCCTTTACTACGAGAAGGATACCTCGAAAGTTTATCTGGAAGGTTTAATTTTAAAATTAGAAGAAATTTCTTATTTAGAATTTTTAGAAACATTAAAAAAGAAAAGTATGGAATCTTTGGAGCAATTAGAAAACAATAAGTCTCTTGATAATAGTCTTGCCGCTATAGGAGAAGCATAACTTTTTTATTAAACTATATAAACCCATAGACCCTTGAGATAAAAAGTTTCTTCAACTATTGGATGTATAGGATGATCTAAAGATTGTTGCAATATTTTTAAAAATCTTATTTCCTTATTTATCTTTCTTACGAGTTCCTCAATAATATGTTTCATTTCTATTAAGGTCAGGAAATGAGAACAAGAAAATAAAAACAAAGAGCCTTCTTTTTCTGAAAAGAAATTTAAACCCAAATGGTAAAGGGCTTTATATTTTTCTTTTCCTTTAGCTAAATCCTGCTTACTCTTAATAAAAGCAGGAGGATCAAGGATAAGGATATCCCCTTCCACTTTAAAATCCTTTAAAACTTTAAAAACATCACCTTCTATAGGAAGGATTTTTTCTTTCCATCCATTTAGCTTTGCAATTTCTAAAGCTAAATTTAAAGCCTTTGTTGACCTGTCAATGAGAATAGCCTTTCTGGCCTTACCTTTTAAGGCATAAAAAGAAAATCCTCCAATATAGGAAAAAGCATCAATTATTACTGATTCTCTACTTATCTTTCTAATCAATCTTCTATTATCTCTTTGATCTAAAAAGAAACCTGTCTTTTGTCCTTCTTTAATGGGAATTAAAAACTTTATTGAATCTATCTCAACTAAATAGGGATCCTCTGGCTCCTTAGGATAACATTCAATATATAAAGGGAGATCTTCTTCTTTTCTTTTTTCAAAATTATTCTTATAAATTATGTATTTTAAAGGTAGTGCCTTTATTAGGGCTTCATGAATATATTCTTTTAGCTTTTCCATTCCCTGGGTGTAAATTTGAACTATTGCCAAATCTTCATAAATATCTATTATCAAACCGGGAAGATAATCTCCTTCAGCATGAATTAGCCTAAAACATCGCTCTTGAGGATAAAGCTTTTTTCTTAAACTTAAAGCTTCTTTAAATTTATGATAAAAAAAGCTTACATCAATTTTAATCTTTTCTTTAGTAAGAATTTTTATAGCATAATAGGAGTGTGGATTGAAGTAGGCTTGAGCTAAAAAGTAACCTTCTGGGGAATAAATTGATACAAGGCTTCCTGATGGTATTTCTTTTATTTTATCAGGATTTTCTAAATCTTTCTGAGTTAGCCAGAGATGGCCTCTTAAAAAATTTTTTAAACCATTAATATTTAATTTAACCTGAGGGTATAACATAAAATCTTAAGGTAAAACCTTCTTTAACATTTTCATAGCTGTTATTAAATCAGCTTTTCCAATAGAATGAGGTATTTTACAAGATTCAAAGGTTCCAATAATTTCTATTTCTTGGAATCTTAACACAATTTTTTCAGACCTTTTTAAGCAAATTTTTCCTTCTTTATTTTCCTCCAGTCTTAAATACGAAAAATTTCGCTCATAGAGTGTGCACAACCAAAGTCCTTGTCTCTCTTCATTGGTAAATTTATCTCTTAAGGTATAGCTTACTGGTTTTCCTTGTAAATAAGCTTCTATTTTTTCCTCTATTTCTTTTGATTCTTGGACAGCTAAATCTACCCAAGCCTCAAGATTGGGTTGAAATTCTAAGTAACAAATTTTTAAAGGATCTTCTGCTATAAAATTAGCATGACAAACTACACAATCCACCTTATTTAAAACCTTATTTTGATGAAAGAGGGAGTTTTTAAAAGTATGATGGCACTCACGACATGTTACTTTACTTTTACCTTCCATTATTTCTTTTTTTCCATGACAATCTACACATTTAAAATTTTTCCTTTTATGAATATCCTCATTAAGAGGATATGCCTCGATTCCATAAGGTCTTTCAGGAAGCCCTCCATTTATT
Source organism: Caldimicrobium sp. (assembly GCA_046292115.1). Classification (GTDB taxonomy): domain Bacteria; phylum Desulfobacterota; class Thermodesulfobacteria; order Thermodesulfobacteriales; family Thermodesulfobacteriaceae; genus Caldimicrobium. The sequence goes on along the minus strand of JBKBRL010000002.1, from coordinate 13,478 downwards.
AAGGGAGTCCGATAGTCTCTAAACCAATTATGTGGATAATAACCATAATAATCCCACCCAATGCGTGTGCTATAGTGACATGAAAGACATTCTTTATCACTTGGTCTCTGTAGTCTATGAGGTTTATGACAGCTCAAACAATAAAGGGATCTTTTTGTTTCTGAATATCCTTCACCTTTAGAAAAAACATGACAGGTTAAACATCTTCTTCTTAAAAAATCAAGAACTAAGCCTTCTTTTGAATTGAGATCTATTGAAACTTTTGGCAATTCTTCCATTTTAGAAAGAAAAAAGTTAACTTTAAAACCTTTTAGAATAGTCATTAGCTCTTTTTGATAGGTATAGTGAAGAGAATTTTTAAATTCCTTAATGGCGCTTTGATGACATTTTCCACAAATGCTTTCAATATCAGACAAATTTAAATCTACTTTTAAACCTGTATGGGCTTCTATTTTATTTTTGGCAGTTTCTTTTCCAGAATGGCAATCCACACATTTTAATTGGCTATGTTTAAAATTTTGCATAGAATGACAATCTACACAAGAATAATTTTTAGAGCTAATTTGAGTATTTTTGCAAGAGGAAAGTAATAGAATTAATAAGAGGAAGATGAGGAACATAATTTTAAAGCTACCTTGTCTAATTTTTTTGCCAAATCTTCTGACTGAAAAATTTTTTCTCCTAAGACTTCTTCCCAAATCCTTTCACTTTCCATACAATAGTAATAAGCAACTTTATCTTTAGTCTTGGCAATTATATCTAAAAAAGCCCGATAAAGTTTTTTCCTTACCTCAATGAAGTACCTTTTTTTTAGATCCAGTCCCTCTATAAATTCCTCTGAGAAGATTTGTGTTGTAGGGAATCTTTTTTGAGCTATGTCTTTAAGGCTTTTAGGAAAACGAAGGGTACCAAAGCTTATCCAAGCAATTCTTTCATGGGGGATATTTTGTAAAATCATCTCTAAAACGCTGGGATATTCTATATATGCCTCATCATAGAGAATTATAGGATCAAAATGAAAGGCAACGGAAAAACCATATTTTACAGCCCTCTTAGCACTCTCTAATCTTAAAGAAAAGGGAGCTGTACCTTTTTCTTCTTTTTCTATAATTCTATCAGTATTTACAGACCAAGCAAAGATAATCCTTGGATCACTGGGAATTTTTTGGAAAAAAGCTTCCCTCAAAGCAACTTTAGTTTTTAATTCCAAGATAGCAAGAGGATTAATTTCTTTCCAAAAATAAATCAATTTTTCTGAAATGTGTGTAATTTCTTCCAAAGCTAAACTGTCCGTAAATTCTCCGGTTCCTATTCTTATAACTTTATTTAACCTTTTGCTTACCTTAAGAAATCTCTTAAGCTCACTTAAACCCTCTTCCCAAAGATTTCCCCAAACTTTAAGTCCTGGCCGATTTAAATACATTTGTAAAATACAATAGGAGCAATCAAGAGGACATCCCTCGCCAATATGGAAAATTTGATACCCACAGCAAATATAATTTTTAGTTCCAGGACAAGCTTTGACAAAAGATCCTTTATAATGAAGAATAAATAGAGTTCTCTTCCCCTGAGTTATTGTATCTTCATTTTCCTCAGAATTACAAGAAAGATTCTCGTAATTATTTATAATTTGAGCATGGGGAAACTTAGTTAATATTTCTTGGGTTAATTTAAAGGGTAGGGCACTTTTTTCAATAAAAACTTTCAAGGCTTTAGAGATATTGATTAATTAGTATTTCAGCGATTTGAACAGCATTAGTTGCAGCCCCTTTTCTAAGATTATCTGCAACTATCCATAAATTTAGGCCATTTTCTACAGAGTTATCTTCTCTAATCCTTCCAACAAAGACTTCATCCCTTCCTGCTACTTGAATCTGCAATGGATAAATCTTCTCTTCTGGGTTGTCTAAAACAATAACTCCTGGGGCTTTTTTCAAAACCTCTATGGCTTCTTCTACAGTAATTTTCTTTTCGAATTCTACATTTACAGATTCTGCATGTCCATAAAATACAGGAACTCTAACTGTTGTAGCTGTAACTCTTAGTTGAGGTTCTTCCATGATCTTCCTTGTCTCTTCTATCATTTTCATTTCTTCTTTGGTATATCTATTGGGTAAAAAGACATCGATATGGGGAATACAATTAAAAGCAATTACTTGAGGCAGATGCTTAGGAAGTGGCATCATTTCACCAGCACACCAGGCTCTCACTTGCGACATCAATTCTTCTATGGCTTTTTGACCAGCACCTGATACAGATTGATAAGTAGAAACGACTATTCTTTTTATTTTTGCCACATTATGGAGTGGTTTTAAGGCAACAACCATTTGAATGGTAGAACAATTAGGATTAGCTATAATTCCTTTATTTTTATAGTAAGCAACTGCATGTGGATTAACTTCTGGCACAACTAATGGTACTTCAGGGTCCATTCTCCAAGCACTTGAATTATCAATTACAACAGCACCATCTCTTGCAAAAAGTGGAGCAAAGGTAAGACTTCTTGATGCTCCTGCTGAAAAGAGGGCTATATCAATGCCTTTAAAAGAGGAGGTTTCCTCTAAAACTTCAACGGCAACTTCTTCTCCTTTGAAAGGCAATTTCAATCCTTTTGATTTGGAAGAGGCAAATAAAAATAAATTTTTAATTGGAAAATTTCTTTCTTCTAAAATTTGAAGCATCATTCTGCCCACAGCCCCTGTTGCGCCAACTACAGCAACATTATATTCTTTCATTAAAACCTCCTGATCCGATAGAATTTCACTTTGAAATTAACACAAATTAATTTTTTTTGCAAGAAGACATTTATGCCTTACCTTGAAATAAAATACCTACCAACTCTTGAAGCCTCTTTGAAAGCTCTAATAATTCTTCAGGAGGAATTTGCTTTATAATCTCCATGGTATCTTTTCTTATGACCTGTACCACTAAAGTCTCATACTTCTTATCATAGACAACTTTTGCTAATAAATCAAATTGACTTAGAAACTTGGAAAGTTCATCGCTGATTTGTCTTAGCGTTTTTTCATCAAGTTTTTCTCTTTTTATACTCCCCACTTCCTGAGCTATATTTTGAGGATCCACATCTTTTAAGGCTTTACTTTGTGAAATATTTTGAGAAAAACTTTGATCAAAAGCTAAATTTTTAAATATTTCTACTTTCATAGATGCCTCCCATTTAGAAGATGTCATTTTATTTATCGGATAATTTTTAAAAAACTTTAACTATTTAATCAAGACAAATTTATGGGAAAGGGCACTGTATTTATATAAGTGGAATCTTTTTTGCCAGATATCAATCAAAGTATAGTTTCTTAAAGAAATCCCTATTTTGGATGTATTGGAAGCACATACTAATAAATAAAAAATAATAATAAAAAGAGAGTTGCAATTTTTAAAAATAGGATTAAATTGAATGTAATGCCCGGGTGGCGGAATAGGTAGACGCTGTGGACTTAAAATCCACTGGAGGACCGCCTCCGTGCCGGTTCGAGTCCGGCCCCGGGCATTTTTTTAAAGGAGCTGTGATGCCTATTTTTGAATTCAAATGTCTGGAATGTGGTGAAGAGTTTGAAGTTTTGTTGAAAAGTAAAGAGGAAATTTCTACAGTAGTGTGCAAAAAATGTAAGTCCAACAAAGTTGAACGGTTATTTAGTGTAGTCCATTCAGTTCTAAAAGGAGAAGGTAGCTCTTCACAAGACACAGATAAACCTCGGGTTGCGGAATCTCATACCTGTCCTTCAGGGAGTTGTACCCATTTAGAACTTCCTGGCTACAAAAAATAATTTATGCTTCAAATTCTTGTTTCCATAAAACAAGTTCCTGATACTACTAATATAAGAATAAATCCAGAAACAGGAACCTTAATTAGGGAAGGCGTTCCTTCAATTATTAATCCCTATGATGTTGTTGCTTTAAGTGCTGCCAATGAGCTAAAAAACAAATATGGAGGAAAAATCACTGTAATTACAATGGGACCACCTCAAGCTAAATATGCCTTAAAAGAAGCAGTAGAATTTGGAGCAGATCGTATCATCCTAATTTCTGATCGGAAGTTTGCAGGTGCAGATACATTAGCAACAAGCTATACTTTAACTCAAGTTATTAAATATTTAGAAAGAGAAAAACCTTTTGACTTATATTTATTTGGAAAACAGGCAATAGATGGAGATACTGCACAAGTTGGGCCTGGTGTTGCGACTCGTTTAGGTGTGCCTGTAGTTACCTATGTCTCAAAAATTCTTAATTTAGACTTGCAAGAAAAAATAATCTTACTTCAGAGAAAAATCGAAAAAGGTTGGGAAATTCTAAAAGCCAAGCTTCCTGTTTTATTAACCTGTGAAAAAGATTTAGCTGAGGCCCCCTTTGTACCATTTTCGGAGATCCTAAAGGCTATAAAGGCAGAACCTGAGGTGATTTCAGCAGAAGGCAAAGTTTTCTTCGAAAGGGACAAAATTGGATTAAAAGGTTCTCCTACACAAGTTAAAAAAGTCTATACACCTGAGTTAAAAAAAGGAGGAAAAATTTATAATTTAAAAGAAGTACCTTTAGAGAAAATAATTCCAGAAATTATAGATCATTTAAAAAGAAAGGAGATTTTGTGAAAGAAGTTTGGGTTTTTATTGAACAAGAGGACGGAGTGGTGCATCCTGTCTCTTATGAGCTTCTTGGGGTGGCAGATAGGCTATCAAAAGATCTTGACGGTATAGCTTGTGCAGTCCTTATCGGTTATCAAGTTGGGCCTTTAGCAGAAGAGCTATTTTCATACGGAGCCCAAAAAGTTTATTTATTAGAACATGAAGTTTTAAAGTATTATAGACATATACCCTATGCTAAAACTCTTGCAGAACTCTCAAAAAAATACAAACCTGAAATTTTCCTTTTAGGAGCTACTCCTCTTGGCAGAGATTTAGCTGGGGGAGTAGCTACACTTCTTGAAACAGGCCTTACGGCTGATATTACAGAATTAAATATAGATAGAGAAACTAAAAATCTTCTTATGACAAGGCCAGCCTATGGTGGAAACATTATGGCAACTATAATTTGTCCTTACCATAGACCTCAAATGGCAACGGTAAGACCAAGGATTTTTCCTATTCCAGAGAAAAAACCACAAACTATAGGAGAGATTATCAGAGAGAGCATTGAATTAAAAGAAGAGGAAGCAAGAGTTGAACGTATAGACTTTATTCCTAAGGAAAAATCAGTAAATTTAGAATATGCTGATGTTATTGTGGCTGGTGGCAAAGGATTAGGTTCAAAAGAAGGTTTTTCAATTCTACAAGAGTTAGCTAAACTACTTAAAGGAGAAGTTGGAGCAAGTAGACTTGCTGTTGAAGCAGGCTGGATTTCATCTGAACATCAAGTGGGACAAACCGGGAAAACTGTAAGACCTAAGGTATACTTTGCATTTGGAATTTCAGGAGCTATTCAACATAGAGCGGGTATGCAAAATTCAGACATAATAATTGCTGTTAATACAGATGAAAGAGCACCAATTTTCCAAATAGCCGATTTAGGAATAATTGGAGATTGGAAGGAAGTAGCCACTGCTTTGATTAAGGCTATAAAAGAGATAAAAAAATATGAATAGCTTTGTTTTTGATGTGATCATCGTAGGTGGGGGACCGGCAGGTCTTGCCTGTGGGATAAAATTAGCGGAAAAGGGTGTAAATACTCTACTCTTAGAGAGGGGACGTTTTTGCGGTGCTAAAAATTTATTTGGTGGAGTAATATATACCTCTTCCATAAAAGAACTTGTTCCTGAATTTCCTTCAGTTGAACCATTTCCAGCAGAAAGACCGGTTACTGAAGAAGGATATGTTCTTCTCTCAAAGGATGGTGCTATAAAGCTCTTACATACTAAAAAAAATCCTTATGAGGCTTTTACTGCTCTTAGGGCCAAATTTGATAACTGGCTCTCGGAGTATGCCTTAAAAAAAGGAGTACTTATTGCACCTAAAACAAAGGTAATTGATTTTCTTATCAAAAATGGAAAAGTTTCAGGTGTTATAGTTGATCGCCCAAAAAGTTATAGTGATCCCTCACCCACTGAAATAGAAGCAAAGATTGTAGTTATAGCAGAAGGTGTAAATAGAATCCTTACAGAAAAACTGGGGTTAGTGGAAAAATCATTTCAACCAGAGGAAGTAGTTTTAGCTATAAAAGAAGTATTGCAACTACCAAAAGGTGCACTGGAAGCTCGTCTGAGCTTAAGTAATAATAAAGGATTAGCATTAGAAATTTTAGGTGATGCTACTAAAGGGCTCCCAGGCACAGGATTTTTATATACTAATAAAGACTCTATTTCTTTTGGATTAGGGGTGTTTCTAAATTATTTAGTTGATTTGAATTTGAAACCATATATTTTATTGGAAAAAGCCAAAAATCATCCATTTTTAAAAGAAATCTTTGAGAAAGCAGAAATTCTGGAATATGGAGCCCACCTTATTCCCGAATGGGGAATAAAGGGAATGCCTAAGCTTTATGGGGATGGAGTTTTAGTAATAGGTGATTCTGCAGGGCTTGTAAATCCCCTCTTTCGGGAAGGCACAAATTTAGCTATATATTCTGGAATAATGGCAGCAGAAACGATAATAGAAGCTTTGTCAAAGGGTGATTTTACAAAGAAAACCCTTAAAAATTACGAGGAACGTTTTAAAGAGAGCTATATATATAAAGACCTACTCCTTATTAAAGACCTTAAAAAATTTCTTTTTAAAAATGCCCATCTCTTTAATCTCTATCCCGATTTGATGTACGAAGTTTTTTCTTTATATTTTTCTTCTCAAGGAAAGTACAAAAAAGATGTAGTTAAAGAAATTTTAGGTATAATAAGAAAAAAAAGAGGAATTTTGGGGATAATAAAGGATAT
>JBKBRL010000002.1:0-6594 GCA_046292115.1 Caldimicrobium sp. | reverse complement strand
TTACAAAACTCTTTTGGTAAACACTATGGGTATGCCTTATGGAAGTGAACATTGATGAAAAAATTGGGAGTGTAAAATTTTATGTAGATGAAAAGTATCCTCATCTTAAAATTAAAAATACCGAAATCTGTAAAGGATGTGAGAAAAAACCTTGTCTGAATTTTTGTCCTGCAGGTGTTTATCGCTTGGAAGAAGAAAATAAGATATTAATAAGTTATCAAGCCTGTTTGGAATGTGGATCCTGTAGAGTGGGGTGTCCCTTTTCTAATATAGTTTGGGATTATCCAAGAAGTGGCTTTGGTGTAAATTATAAGTTTGGGTAAGGAGTTTTTTAATGACTATAATAGAGCGAATTTTTCTTTATGGTTTATTTTTAATAACTATTGCTTTTAGTCTATATATTAGATATGATGATATAAAGCTTTGGAAGGCAAATAGCGACCAATTTTTTTATAATGGGGAGCCCCTCTATAGTGAATATGATTCCTTTTATTTTGCCCGAAATGCCCTGGATTTAAAAGAAAATTTATTTAAACTAGGAGAAATTGACCATTTTAGATTTTTTCCAGACAATTCTTCTTCTGCTAAACTTTCTGACAAAGAACGATTTTATACTGAGTATACCCTTTCTGGTAATTTAATAAGTTATATCTTTTATTTCCTAAATGAATTAACAGGGGTTAGCGTTGCCTGGCTAACCTACTATTTAATACCCCTTTTAGCAACAACAGTGGTAATTCCTTTATTTTTATATTTTAACAGATTGGGGGTTCCTTTAGTAGGAATTATGGGGGCTTTAGTTACGGTTTCAGCGCCAATGTATTTGGGAAGAACTTGTCTTATGCGCTTAGATCATGATGTTTTAAACTTAACACTACCTTTTTTGGTTGGATATTGCTTTTATGCCTTTTTTACTGCAAAAAGTAATAAATCTAAATATTTTTGGATAAGCTTAGCTAGCCTCTTTTTACTTACCTATTATCTTTGGTATGGCCATCCTAATTTAAATTTTGTTTTAGTTTTAACCTTTTTTATCGCTTATATATGGGAACCCCTTAAAAATCTTCTTTTAAGGAAACCTCTAAATTTTACCTTTCAGAAAACGGATTTAATTTTTTTTGCTATTCTACTTGTTCCCCAAGCCTGGTATCTTTATCAAGGACCTATTCATCTTTTTCAACAGGTCTCCTTTTATGTCCTAAACATAAAAAGTCCTACTTCTGCAGAAATTTTATTTAAAGATTTCCCAAACATTCTTATGTCAATCTCTGAAGCCTCTCGTGTAAGTTTTAAAGAGGCGCTCTCCTTAGTTATTTTTAACCCTATTTTAGGAATTATTGGTCTTTTGGGAGCTCTTTTACTCTTTCTTTTTAATCTAAGGAAACTTATTTTTCTTCTACCTTTTTTTGGCATAGGACTTTTAGTTTTTGTATCGGGAGCAAGATTCTCTATGTATTTAGCACCTTTTATCGGGATGGGAATAGGTTATTTAATCCATCTTTTAATTGAAAGAATTTTCCCAAGTTTTAAGGTTTTTTATGAGGAACATAAACAGAAAATAGTTCTTTTACTCTTAGGAAGTGTAGTCTTTCTTGCTCTTACAATAACTCAATGGGAAGCAAGAGATATTAGTTGTACTCCTAAAATAGATGCTGAGTTGGTAAAGGATATGGCATGGCTTAAAGAAAAAACACCTATAAATGCCGTTATTTGGAGCTGGTGGGATTATGGATATGCTTTTCAGTTGTATGCGCGAAGAGCAGTTTTCCATGATGGTGGATCCCAAACCAGCCCCAAAACTTACTTTATAGCAAGGTCCTTTACGACTTCAGATCCAAGAGAAGCTTGGCTAATCACCTCTTTTGTAAGTAATTATGGTTTAACTGGACTTGCCAAACTTCTACAAGAGGGAATTTCAGTAGAACAAATCTTTGAAAAAATTAGAAACGGAGAATATTCTAAGCCAATTAATGCTCCCATCTATTGGGTTTTCACAAAAGATTTAATCCCTAAATTTGGTTGGATTCATTATTTTGGAAGCTATGATTTTAAGAAAAAAGAAGGAATTTTTGGTAAAATTTTAGTTCCAGTTTGCAGAATAATTTCTACTAATCTACTGGAATGCCCTGAATTAGATAATGCACGCCTGGATTTAAACAATGGATTAATTCTTGTTAAGAATGAAACTTATCCCGTAAAGGAGCTCTACTTTCGAGATAAAAATTCTTTTCATAAAAAAGAATTTTATCCTCAAGGGTTTGTAGTTGAAATTGTAAAAGGTGCTAATAATCAAACTGGGCTTTTTGTAGTTCAACCACCTTCTGATAAAACCCTTTTTAATACTATGTTCATTTTAAGGGATTATGATCCCCGTTATTTTGAACTTGTCTATGACAATTTTCCTAACATGGTTGTATATAAAGTTAAGTCTCAATGAGGAGGAGTTCCATGAAAATAAATCTAAAAGAACTTAATATGAAACCTCATCCCAAATTTCAAGGAGTAAAAATTGCCTTTATACTAACTAAAGAAAAAACTCAGGCTTTAAGTATAACTATGCTTGAGATTGAACCAGGCATTGAAATTCCTATACACTCTCATGAAAAAGAAGTTGATTCCATATTAGTCTTAAAAGGAGAAGGGGAAATTTACATAGAAGATAAAAAGTCTTCCTTGAAAGAAGGAGACTGTGTAGTCATTTTCCCAGGAATGAAGCACGGAGTTAAAAATACTGGCACAAACCCTCTCATCTGTTACATAGTCCATGCACCAGCTCTTTGGTAAGTATTTAGGAGGAAAATAAATGGAAATTTTAGATAAGGCAAAAATACTTATCTCTGCACTTCCTTATTTTCGTCATTTCTATGGTAAAGTAGTAGTAATCAAATATGGTGGTCATGCTATGGTTGATGAAGAATTAAAAAAAGCCTTTGCTAAAGATATAGTTTTAATGAAATTCGTTGGTATAAAGCCTATAATTGTTCATGGAGGAGGCCCTCAGATTAGTAAAGTCATGGAAAAAATGGGTATAAAGCCTACCTTTGTTGAGGGACAAAGAGTAACTGATGAAGAAACAATGAATGTGGTAGAAATGGTTTTAGCTGGGATTGTAAATAAGGAAATAGTAAGTTTAATTTCTCAAGCAGGTGGTAAAGCAGTTGGTCTCTCAGGTAGAGATGGCAATTTAGTTGAAGCTGAAAAGATGACACTCTATAAATATACAGGAGAAGACAGACCACCAGAGATAATTGATATCGGAAGAGTAGGGAAGGTTAAGAAAATAAATCCTGAAATCTTGTATACACTTATTGAAAAAGATTTTATACCTGTTATAGCACCTGTGGGAATTGGACCAGAAGGTGAAGCTTATAATGTAAATGCAGATTTAGTTGCGGGAGCCATTGCAGGAAGTATTGCTGCAGAAAAACTTATCTATCTAACAGATGTAGAAGGTGTGAAAGATAAAGAAGGTAATCTCATTTCTACTTTGTATGTTGAAGAGATAGAAAACTTAATAAGAAGTGAGGTAGTTAAAGGAGGAATGATTCCTAAGCTTAAAAGTGCTCGCAAAGCTATAAAAGAGGGAGTTAAAAAAGTTCATATCATTGATGGTAGACTCCCACATAGTCTTTTAATAGAATTATTTACTGATGAGGGATTAGGCACCCAAATCCTTTCAAAGGGGGATGGGAATGAATAAAAAAGAACTTCCTTCAAGTTATGATCCAAAAGCAGTAGAGGATAAATGGTATAGACATTGGGAAGATAAAAAACTTTTTGAACCTACTTTAGACCCCAATAAACCAAAATTTTCTATGGTTATTCCCCCACCTAACATTACAGGTTTTTTACATATTGGACATGCATTAAATGTTACTCTTCAAGATGTTTTAGCTCGATTTAAAAGAATGGATGGATACGATGTTTTGTGGATCCCAGGTACAGACCATGCTGGCATTGCCACGCAAAATGTAGTGGAAAGGGAGTTAGCCAAAGAAGGTCTAAGTAGAGAAGCCTTGGGAAGGGAAAAATTTTTAGAAAAAGTTTGGGAATGGAAAGAAAAATATGGACGAAGAATTATAGAGCAACTAAAAAAAATGGGAGCAAGTTGTAGTTGGAGCTATGAAAGGTTTACAATGGATGAAGGTTTATCCAAAGCTGTAAGGGAAGTTTTTTATAGATTATGGACCGAAGGTCTTATATATAGAGGAAATTATATTATTAACTGGTGCCCAAGATGTCATACAGCCCTTGCAGATTTAGAAGTAGAATTTGAACTTAAGCCTGGGAAGCTATGGTATATCAAATATCCCTTAGAGGATCATTCAGGATATATTATCGTTGCTACGACAAGGCCTGAAACTCTGCTTGGAGATACTGCTGTTGCCGTTCATCCTGAGGATGAGAGATATAAACATCTCATTGGTAAATTTCTCATATTACCCCTTCTAAAACGAAAAATACCCATCATTGCTGATAAAACTGTAGATCCAGAATTTGGCACAGGAGCAGTGAAAATAACTCCAGCCCATGATTTTAACGATTTTGAGGTTGCAAAAAGGCACAATTTGCCTTTTGTAAAGGTTATAGATGAATGGGGCAAGATGACTAAAGAAGCTGGGCCCTATGCAGGATTAGAGAGATATGAAGCAAGGAAAAGAATTATTGAAGACTTAATTAAAGAAAATCTTCTGCAATCTGAAGAGGATTATAACTTAGTAGTAGGACATTGTTACAGGTGCAATACGATTATAGAACCACTCTTGTCAAAACAATGGTTTATAAAAATGAAACCTTTAGCCCAGCCTGGCATAGCTGCAGTTGAATATGGCTTTATTCAATTTTATCCAGAGAATTGGAAAAATTTATACTTTGATTGGATGAAAAATATTAGGGACTGGTGTATTTCTCGTCAAATCTGGTGGGGGCATAGGATACCAGTTTGGTATTGTAATTTCTGTGGAGAAGTTATAGTTTCAAAAGAAGATAAAATAGAAACCTGCCCCAAATGTGGAAGTAGCGATCTTATAGCTGATGAAGATGTGTTGGATACCTGGTTTTCTTCAGCCCTTTGGCCTTTTTCTACTATGGGCTGGCCAGAACATACAACTACTCTTAAAACCTTTTATCCAACCTCGGTCTTAGTTACAAGTTTTGATATTATCTATTTTTGGGTAGCTCGCATGATTATGATGGGGCTTCATTTTATGGGGGCTATTCCTTTTCAGAAAGTCTACATTCATGCCCTTGTGCGTGATGAAAAAGGACAAAAAATGAGCAAAAGTAAAGGAAATGTAATAGATCCTCTTGAAATAATAGAAAAATTTGGTTGTGATGCTTTAAGATTCACTCTGGTTGCTCTTGCTGCTCAAGGAAGAGATATAAAACTATCCGTTAAACGTATTGAAGGATATAAACATTTTATTAACAAAATTTGGAATGCCGGAAGATTTGTTCTAATGAATATAGAAGGCTTAGATAGAGAGGATCTAAAATCATTAGATTTTAATACACTGCCTCTTTTCTCTAAATGGATCTTACATCGGTTAATGACAACGATTGAGAAAGTAAGAGCAAAATTTGAGGAGATGGAATTTGATCAAGCTGCTATGGCTCTTTACCACTTCTTTTGGGATGAATTTTGTGATTGGTATTTAGAAATTTCAAAAATTTTACTAAAAAACGATCATTATAAAAAATCTACACAGGCAGTCCTTTACTTAGTTTTAAATTATGTCCTTAGATTATTCCATCCTTTTATACCCTTTATTACAGAAGAACTCTGGAATAATTTACCTTTCAAAGAAGAACCTTTCCTTTTAAAAACCACTTATCCTCAAAAATTGGACATACCTATCCATCAAGAGGAACTTTTCATAGCTAATTTAATTATGGAAATCATTACTTCTATTAGAGCTCTAAAAACAGAATACAATATATCTGCCAAAAAGGATATACCAACTACCTATATAAACAAGAAGGAAATTTTAATAAAAATTGAAGAACAGAGAGAAATTATTACTAATCTTGCCAAAATTGAATTCATAAATTTAAAAGAAACTCACCAGAGAGAAAAGGGAGAACTTCTAATAGCCTTATCCTCAGGTGAATTATATTTAAATTTAAAAAATTTACTTGATTTTGAGAAAGAAATTAATAGATTAACTAAAGAAAAGAAAAAAATAGAAGATAAATTGGCTTTAATTGAAAAAAAATTTAGTAATCCACAATTTTTAGAAAAAGCACCATTGGAAATTATTGAAAAAGAAAAAGAAGAAATGAACGAATTAAAATTGCGTTTAAAAAAGATTGAAAACTATATTAATAATCTTTCATGGTAGCTAAAGACAAAAGATACTATACTCGATATCCAGTTAATCTCCAATGTGTAATAAGTTTAGAAAATGGAATTAATTTTAGCGGTGAAGTTTTAGATTTAAGCGCAGAAGGAGCAAAAATTAGAATTATTCAAGATGTACCGCTTAAAGTAAAAGATACTCTTTACTTACAGATGAAATCTCCAGAAAAAAAAATTAGTTTTAAAGCAAAAGCTGAAATTCGTTGGATTTCAAAAGAGAATATTTATACAATCTT
>JBKBRL010000027.1:0-7910 GCA_046292115.1 Caldimicrobium sp. | reverse complement strand
CTTTCCTTTACCATTCCCAAAATTATCTCATCTGGCACAAGTAATCCCTTATCCATATATTCTTGCGCTTTCTTACCCAGCTCCGTGCCCTTAGCTCTATGTTCCCTTAACATATCTCCCGTAGAAATCTGAGGAATTCCATACTTTTCTATTAATATTTTAGCCTGAGTCCCCTTTCCCGCTCCTGGTGGTCCTAAGAATACAATATTCATAATTCACCTCCTAATACTTATTATGGGTTTTATATTATTTAGTCTTAATTTTAGCATGCTTAATTAACACATCATATTGTCTACTTAACAAATGGGCTTCTATATGTCCTACAAGATCTAAAGCCACTCCGACCACTATCAACAAGGAAGTGCCTCCAAAATAAAATGGTAAATTTATTTTATATAATAAAAAATTAGGAAGCACACAAATGAACGCTAAATACAGCGCTCCTATGAAAGTAATTCTCATCAAAACTTTTTCTAAAAATTCTTCAGTAGCACTACCTGGCCGAATACCGGGAATAAACCCACCCCATTTTTTTAAATTATCAGCCACCTCCTTGGGATTAAAGACAATCGCTGTATAAAAATAACAGAAAAAAATAATCAAACCTGCAAATATTAAATTGTATAAGATCCCACCTTGATTTAACCATCGAGAAAAATCTTGAAGAAAGGCAAAAGGTACAAAACTTGCTATAGTGGCAGGAAACATCAATATAGAAGAAGCAAAAATAGGTGGGATAACACCCGCAGAATTTATTTTTATTGGTAAATAACTTGTTTGTCCTCCTATTATTTGCCTACCCACCTGCCTTCTTGCATAATGTACGGGAATCCTTCTTTGTGAAAGTTCCATAAAACATGTAAAGGCTAATATACTTAATATTAATAGTAAAATTAACAAAAGCACTAATAACGAGTATTCTCCTGTTTGAAAGAATTTTAAAGTTCTACTAAAAGCTGGAAATATACCAGCAACTATACCCGCAAAGATAATAATAGATATTCCATTTCCAATTCCATGTTCTGTCATCTGTTCCCCTAACCATACTAAAAATAGGGTTCCAGCAGTCAAAGTTATCATAGTCATTATTCTAAAATTCCAACCTGGATCCACGACAATAGGTACTCCTGAAGGTGAAACCATTTTCTCAAGCCCAAGGGCAATACCAAACCCTTGAATTAAACATATAACCACAGTTAAATATCGAGTATAGTAAGCAATTTTTCTTCTACCTTCTGGTCCCTCTTTATAATACTCTTTTATAGTAGGAAAAACTACAGTAAAAAGCTGCATAATAATAGAAGCACTAATATAAGGCATAACACCTAAAGCGCATACAGAAAATCTTCTTAAGGCTCCACCAGAAAAAATATCTAAAAATCCAAAAAGAGTTCCCCCTGCCTTTTGAAAAAATTCTAAAAAAGCCTCAGTATTAATTCCAGGAGTTGGTATATGGATAGCAAACCTATATATAGCAAGACCTAAAAAGAGATATAGTAATCTCCTCTTGAGCTCAGGAATATTTGCAAAACTTAAAAGACCTTCTTTTCCATTCACACTAATTAAGACTCCTTGATCTTAAATTATTATCTCAAGCTATTAATTCTACTTTTCCGCCAGCCTTTTCTATCTTTTCTATAGCACTCCTTGAAGCATTATGCACTCTAATAGTTAAGGAAAAATTAATTTCTCCTTCTCCTAACAATTTAATTGGTTCGTTCTTTTTCTGAACAAGACCCCTTTTTCTTAAAGTCGTAGGATCCACTACTTCTCCTTCTTTAAATTTCCTGGTTAAATCCCTTATATTTACCACTTGATAGTGTATTTTAAAAATATTTTTAAAACCTCTCTTGGGAACTCTTCTTACTATAGGTGTCTGCCCACCTTCAAATATTGGCCTAATATCAAGACCTGTACGAGCCTTTTGTCCTTTGTGTCCTCTGCAAGAGGTTTTACCATGGCCTGAGCCATGACCTCTCCCTACCCTCTTTTTTCTATGTCTTGAACCTTCATCTGGCTTCAAATTGTTTAATTTGATCATATTACTCATTGACTTCCTCCACAGCAACCAAATGTTTTACTTTATTAATCATCCCTCTTATAGCAGGACTATCTTCCCTAATCACAGTTTGTCCTATTTTTTTAAGTCCTAATCCTTTTAAAGTTTCCCGGTGATCTGGTTTCCAACCAAATTTACTTCTTTTAAGAGTAATTTTTAACTTCCTCATAGCCTTATCCTCTCCAAAATCTCTTCTATACTTTTGTTTCTTTTCTTTGCTACATATTCCACACTTTGCAATTGTGAAAGAGCTTTAAAAGTAGCTTTTACCAAATTATGAGGATTTGTGCTTCCAATTGCTTTTGTAACGATGTCAGTAATACCTGCAGCATCCATAATAGCACGCACCGTACCACCTGCTATAACTCCTGTTCCTGAAGGTGCTGGTTTTAGTAAAATAGTGGAAGTTCCAAAATCAGCTTTAATACTATGAGGAATAGTACCCTTAACAACAGGCACAGCAATCATATTTTTTCTTGCTCTCTCTATGGCCTTTCTTATGGCATCAGGAACTTCTGGTGCCTTACCTAAGGCATATCCCACCTTTCCTTTCCCATCACCTACGACAACCAAAGCAGCAAACCTTAATTTTTTACCCCCCTTTGTTACTTTTGTAACTCTTCTGATCTGTATTATCTTCTCTATAAACTCCTCTCCTACTTTCGCCAACTTAACACCTCCTTATATTCTCTTTAAAATTCTAATCCCCCCTCCCTTGCACCCTCAGCTAAAGCTTTAACTCTCCCATGATATTTATATCCACCTCTATCAAATACTACTTTATTTATACCTTTTTCTTTTGCCTTTTCAGCTAAATATTTTCCAACTAAAAAGGCAATATCTATCTTATTCTTTATTTCACCTTTCTCTTTAAGTTCTTTAATTTTCTCCCTTATCTCTGGTGTGAGCGAAGAACATGCTACTAATGTATGACCAATAGTATCGTCAATTATCTGGGCATATATTTGTTTCTTACTTCTGTATACTGAAAGCCTCGGTCTTTCTGGTGTACCCATTATTTTCTTTCTGATCCTCTTTTTTCTTCTTAATCTTCTCTCAATCTTAACTTTTGGCTTCATCTTCTATTACTCCTCTCTTATTTTTTGCCACCCTTTCCAGATTTACCTGCCTTTCTTAAAATTACCTCTCCTGTATAGCGTATTCCCTTTCCTTTGTATGGCTCAGGAGGTCTAAGATTTCTAATATTCGCTGCCACTTGCCCTAGAAGCTCTTTATCAATCCCTTCCAAGATTATTCTCACTTGTACAGGATCCGTTCCTTTCTCAGTTCTTGCTGATATTCCTGGTGGTAAAGGAAAATTAATAGGATGGGAATAGCCTAAAGAGAGTACTAATTCCTGACCTTTTACTTCAGCTTTATATCCAAGACCAACTACATCCAAGGATTCTGTAAACCCTTTTGTAACACCAGTTACCATATTATTTATAATCGCCCTTGCTAAACCTTGAAACGCCTTAGCCTTATTTTGCAATTTCTTCTGAACTTCATCTTTTTCAACAACTATTTGATCATTCTCAATCCTTACACGAACTAAGGGTGGCAATTTCTTTTCTAATACCCCTTTTGGACCTTCCACTCTAATAATACCATCTTCCTTTAACACCACCTTTACCCCTGACGGGATTGGAACTGGTTTTCTTCCTAAACGAGAAACCTCACCCATCTCCTTACACCCCTTCTACCAAATTTCACAAATTATTTCCCCACCAATCCTCCTTTTTCTTGCTTCATGATCTGTCATTATGCCTTGCGAAGTTGAAACTATAGCTATTCCTAAACCATCAAGAACCTTTGGAATAAATTTGTAACCTAAATATACTCTTCTACCAGGCTTGCTTACTCTCTTTAACCCTGAAATGGCACCTTGCTTATTTTCTAAGTATTTTAATATTATCTCAATTTTTCTTTGAGGTTTTTCATCTATATATTTATAATCCTCTATATAACCTTCCTCTTTTAAAATTTTAACTATCTCTAACTTCATCTTTGAAGCCGGCACTATAACAGTTTTTTTCTTTGCCATAAGAGCATTCCTTATTCTTGTTAACATATCTGCTATGGGATCTGTCATCATATTTAACTTCCCCTCCTTACCAACTTGCTTTCCTTACGCCCGCCAGCTTACCTTCGGAAGCCAATTTTCTAAAACACATTCTACATAACCCAAATTTCCTTATATACGCTCGTGGCCTTCCGCATATGGAACATCTGTTTCTTTTCCTGACCCGGAATTTTGGTTCTCTTTTAGCTTTCTCAATTTGTGCTTTTCTGGGCATTTATGTTTACCTCCTAAAGGGCATCTGCATTTCCTTCAAAAGCTCGTATGCTTCTTCGTCTGTCTTTGCAGTAGTAACTATGGTTATACTCATCCCTTTAATTTTTTCTACTTTACTCAAATCAACTTCTGGAAAAATTGTATGATCCGTTATCCCTAAAGTGTAATTGCCCCTTCCATCAAATCCCGATCTTGGTAATCCCTTAAAATCTCTAACCCTTGGCAAAGCTATATGAATAAGTCTTGCTAAAAAATCATACATTCTTTTGCCTCTTAAAGTTACCATTACACCTATAGGCATGCCCTTCCTCAACTTAAATCCAGCAATTGATTTTCTTGCTCTACAGACCTTGGGTCTTTGCCCTGTAATTACTGCTAATTCTACTAATGCCTGATCTATAATTTTCGGATTAGCTACCGCTTCCCCTAAACCCATATTTACTGCTATTTTTTCAATTTTTGGTACCTCATGAATATTTTTATATCCAAACTTTTCTTTTAGTTTTGGCCTAACTATATTGTAATATCTCTCTCTAAGGTCCATCGTTGCTTACTCCTTAGGCTCAATTATTTCTCCACATTTTTTACAAACTCTGACTTTCGTTCCATCTTCTAAAAATTTACGAGCTACCTTTACACCCCTTTTACACTTAGGGCAGTATAACATTAAATTTGACACATGAATAGGAGCAGGTTTTTCTATAATTCCCCCACTACTATAGGGAGAAGGCTTCATATGTCTCTTAACAATATTAACTCCCTCAACAATTGCCCTGCCCTTTCTCGGAAATACCTGTAAAACCTTTCCCATTTTTCCTTTATCTTTTCCTGTTAAAACAACAACCATATCATTCTTTCGTATATGACATTTAGCCTCATGTGGTTTAGGTAATTTCCTATTTATACCTCTTTTAATCATATTACCTCCTATAAAACTTCAGGGGCAAGAGATATTATCTTCATAAACCCCTTTGCTCTTAACTCTCTTGCCACAGGACCAAAAATGCGAGTCCCTATTGGTTCCTTGTATTGATTAATCAAAACTGCTGCGTTTTCATCAAATCTAATCGTAGTCCCATCTGGTCTTTGTACCTCTTTCTTTGTACGCACAATAACAGCTCTTACCACATCTCCCTTTTTCACTCTAGAATTAGGTAAAGCATCCTTTACAGAAGCAACTATTATATCTCCTACAGTACCATATCTACGTCCGGATCCTCCTAAAACTCTAATACATAAAAGCTCTTTTGCCCCCGAATTATCAGCTACATTTAAATAGGTCTGTTGCTGAATCATAAAGCTTCACCTCCCACTTCTTCAGCCTGGGTTTCGAACACCTTAGCCCTCTCTAATATTTCTTTTACCCTCCACCTTTTTTTCTTAGATAAAGGTCTTGTTTCCTCTATTAAAACTTTATCACCTATCTTACAACTATTATGTTCATCATGAGCCATATATTTTTTTCTCTTTTTTATATATTTACCATATAAAGGATGTTTAATTAATCTCTCCACCATAACAACAACTGTCTTGTCCATTTTATCACTCACCACTACACCTATCATTTCTTTCCGTTTTCCCATATTTATTTTACCCCTTTCTTAAATTTAGTTCCTTTTCTCTAATTATTGTTAAAACCCTTGCTATGTCTCTTCTTAAATTCCTAAGCTTCATAGGATTTTCTAAACGATGTATGCTTTTCTGAAATCTTAAATTAAACAATTCTTTTCTTAATTCAACGAGCTTTTCTTTTAGCTCTGGTAAAGAAAGTTCTCTCAAATCTTTTGCTTTCATTAAATTTCCTCCCTGCTCACTATCTTACACTTAAAAGGTAGCTTAGAGGCAGCAAGTCTTAATGCCTCCCTGGCCACCTCCTCAGGAACTCCTGATATTTCATAAATTATTTTTCCCGGTTTAACTACAGCTACATAACCCTCAACAGGGCCTTTACCCTTTCCCATACGCGTTTCCGCAGGCTTTTTAGTAATTGGTTTATCTGGAAAAACTCTAATCCAGATCTTTGCGCCCTTTCTTGCAGTCCTTACAATAGCAACACGCCCTGCCTCAATTTGTTGTGCCGTTAACCAACCACCTTCCAAAACCTTTAAACCATAATCACCATAAACAAGTGTATAGCCTCTTGAAGCGACGCCTCTTACTCGTCCTTTTTGCATTTTTCTATATTTTGTTTTCTTTGGTTGCAACAACATAACCTCACCCCACTAATTATATTAAATAATAACTTTTTCTTGGCCTGCCTTCTCAGGTAATACCTCTCCTTTAAAAATCCAAACCTTTACACCAATACTACCATACTTTGTTACAGCTGCAGCAAAACCATAATCTATATCGGCTCTTAAAGTAGATAAAGGTACTCTCCCCACTCTATACCATTCTGACCTTGCAATCTCAGCACCACCCAATCTCCCTGAACATTGAACCTTTACTCCTTGAGCTCCAAATCTCATAACCAAAGCCACTGCTCTTTTCATAGCCCTTCTAAAGGAAACTCTCTTTTCAATCTGTTGAGCAATATTTTCAGCAACTAATTGAGCCTCTAACTCCGGCCTTCTCACCTCTTCCACTACCACTTCAATTTCTCTATCTTTAAATTGATTAGACAATTCCCTTTTTATCTTTTCTATTTCAGCTCCCTTTTTTCCTATAACAATACCAGGTCTTGCAGAATGAATAATAACCTTCACAGAATTTCCTGCTCTCTCTATCTCAATCCTCGGAATTCCTGCATGATTATATTTTTCATTTATGTATCGTCTAATAAGATAATCTTCATAAACAAATTTTGACATATCTGAAGGCTTAGCAAAATATCTTGATTCCCAAGTTCTGGTAATCCCTAATCTTAATCCTCTTGGATCAACTTTTTGTCCCAAGGCTTACCTCCTTTTTCCTTTCTCACTTAATTCCTCTACTTCAATAGTTATATGACTCATCCTTCTTAATATCCTACTTGCTCGACCCCATCCCCTTGGCCATATCCTCTTTAACCTTGGCCCTTCATTTACAAAGGCTCTAGATACATACAACTTGTCTACATCCATCCCATAATTGTTTTCAGCATTAGCTACAGCACTCATTAAAACTTTTTTAATAAGTCTTGCCGCCTTTTTAGGTGAAGTATCTAATATATTTAAAGCTTCCCCAACTTTCTTGCCTCTTATTAAATCAATCACTAATCGTGCCTTATAAGGAGAGATCAATATATACTTTCCTATAGCTCTCGCCTTCAATTTTGTCCTCCTCTATGATTTCTTTTTAACTCCACTTACTCTACCTTTATCCGCAGGATGACCTTTATAATTTCTCGTCGGTGCAAATTCCCCTAACTTGTGTCCAACCATATTCTCTGTCACATAAACAGGGATAAATTTGTGCCCATTATGCACGGCAAAGGTTAAACCAACCATTTCAGGAATAATTGTTGATCTTCTACTCCAAGTTTTAATCGGTCTCTTATCTCCTGTTTCTTTTGCCTTTAATACCTTTTTTAACAGATGTTCATCTACAAATGGCCCTTTTTTCTTAGATCTTGGC
>JBKBRL010000292.1:0-1064 GCA_046292115.1 Caldimicrobium sp. | reverse complement strand
CTATGAGCCTAACTTCATCTGGGTCAAACCCTAAGTATTCTAAATTTTGAACATGGGCTCCCGTTGGCAAGTATCTAATTACCACTATCTCTCCAAAGGAAGTAGGTGCAGTAGCCACTCTTAAATCATATTTACTTCCAAGAAAGGTAAAACTAAATCTACCATCCTGAGGCCTTCTCGTTTCAGCAATATCCAACTGGGCTCTTATTTTAATAATATTTATTAACTTCCTGTAAACGCTATAAGGAAAGGCTAAATATGGTTCAAGTATTCCATCTAAACGATAGAATATTTGTAAGCTTTTAGAAGTGGGAACAAGGTGTAAGTCAGTTGTTTTTTTGGAAATGCCTAAAATGAGGATATTATTTAAAAGCTCCTCGGTATTAAATTCAAAGTTTGGGTTTATTCTTAGCCTTTCAATAAGAGCATTGAAATAGTCATCTAAGGAGTGCTCTTTAAAATAATAGTACTTCTCAATTCCCTTGGATAAACTTTGGGCACCACAAATATAAATGTTAATCTTTCGCCCTGTAATCCTCTCAATTCCTGAAAGGAGATGCAAATTAAATGGGTCAGAAATAGCTACATTTAAAGTGCCATTTTCTATACTTAAAGGCAAAACCAAGTTATTCTTGGCAAAAGAAAAGGGTAATAGTTCTAAAGCTTTAGGATGAGGTGTAATCGTTGTTATATCTATAAAGGAAAATCCTGTCTGCTCTGAGAGAGCTTTAGCTACCTCAAGGTCGGTAACTGCTCCTATCCTTATTAAAACTTCTCCTAATTTTTCGCCAGTGACCTTTTGTTCTAATAAGGCAAAATTTATAAAATCATCAGTAATTAGTCCTTTTTCTTTTAATATTACACCTAAAGGTTTCTTTTCCATACACTACTTACAAAGGTTCCTTATCCTCTCAACTTCTTCCTTGTAGAAACTTGAAAATTCTCTCTCTAAAAAATCTTTACAAACTTCTTTCTTACCTTGCATTAATTGTGCTAAGTATAAATTTAAAAGATATATTTCTTCGCTACTCATATTACTTGCTAATTTAAAATAATATTCAGCC
>JBKBRL010000291.1:0-1144 GCA_046292115.1 Caldimicrobium sp. | reverse complement strand
TGCACTCCCTCTACCATAGCATCTGTAGTTAATAATAGATACTTCTCCTCTTCTAATTTTATTACAGAACAATCTTCATTATAGGCAGAAAAAACAGGTTTATCTATATAGAGAAATTTTTTTAAATATTTAATCCATTCTTGTTCTGTCATCAGCTAGTTGCTATAAGTTCGTATTCGCTAAAAAAGAAGGGAATTTCTTTTTGTGCTGATTCTGGGCTATCAGAGCCATGCACGGTATTTTTTTCTTTGTCTATGCCATAGAGTTTTCTTATGGTGCCCTCTTTAGCTTCTTTTGGGTCTGTTGCTCCAATAATTTCTCTAACTCTTTTGATTGCAGTTTCTCCTTCCAGTACCATAGCAACGATGGGTCCTGAGCTCATATAATTGGTTAAATCTTCGTAAAAGGGTCGTTCTTTATGCACTATATAAAAAGCTTTAGCTTGTTCCTTTGAAAGCCTTACTTTTTTTATTGCTACTACTTTTAACCCCGCTTCCTCAAAGATGCTAATTATTTTTCCTATCAGATTTCTCTCCACACCATCAGGCTTAATCATAACTAAAGTCTTCTCAACCATCCTTCCCTCCTTCTTTTTTTAGATTTCAATAAATTTTCCAGTAAATATACCACAGTGGGAAAATTTTGCTAATTTATGCCTTTTAGTTAAAACTTGCAAATTGAGGAAGAAAAGTTAAATTTTCATAAGAATTTTTTTTACTTAAAGGGGCCAAGTAATGAAAGCAAAAGTGATTAGAGAGAGTTTTCTTCAATTTTTTAAGGAAAGAGGGCATACCATCGTGCCCAGTTCATCTCTTATACCCTCTGATGATCCAACTTTATTATTTACTAATGCTGGTATGGTACAATTTAAAAAGGTTTTTTTGGGACAAGAGGTTAGGCCCTATAAAAGGGCAGTTAGTTGTCAGAAGTGCATGAGAGCAGGTGGAAAACATAATGACCTTGAAAATGTGGGATATACAGCAAGGCATCATACTTTTTTTGAAATGTTAGGCAATTTTTCCTTTGGAGATTATTTTAAAGAGGAAGCTATTGCCTTTGCCTGGGAATATATCACAAAAGTTCTTTCCTTACCTAAGGATCGTCTCTATATGACTGTCTATAAAGAAGACGATGAAGCAATGAA
>JBKBRL010000290.1:0-1217 GCA_046292115.1 Caldimicrobium sp. | reverse complement strand
GATTAGTTATGGAACTTAGAAATGATTCCCAAGCCTTTAAATTAACTCTACTTAGTTTTATTGTTAGTTTTTTTATTTGTGGTTTAAAATTTTTAGCCTATTTTTTAACTAAGTCTGTTTCTATTTACTCTGATGCGTTAGAATCTATAATTAACATATTTTCAGCACTTTTCGCTATGCTTGGAATTAAAATTGCTTTGAAACCACCAGATGAAGATCATCCTTATGGACATACTAAAATTGAATATCTTATAGCCATTATAGAAGGTCTCTTTGTGGTATTTGCTTCTTTTTCTATTTTATGGAAATCAGTTAAAAGCCTTCAAAATCCTGAACCCATCTCCTATTTAAATCTAGGAATGATTCTTGTAATTTTTAGCATTCTACTGAATAGTAGTATTGCATGGATAATCTATAAAATTGGTAAAAGGGAAGCTTCCCCTATTTTGGTTTCTCATAGCATTCATATTTTTACAGATATTCTTACCTCCTTGGGTGTTTTAGTGACAATTTTTATGGTTAAACTATTTAATCTCTGGTACTTAGATCCAATATTTGCTATATTCTTAGGTTTGAATATTTTATATATGGGATACAAAATATTTAAAGAAGCAATTAATTCTCTTTTGGATGTGAGTTTACCACCTGATAAAAGGAAAGAGATAAAAGAAATAATTGATAAGACTATTTCAGAAAGCACCATTTCTCATATTGGAATTCATAATTTTAAAAGTAGAAAGGCTGGAAGAAAGGATTTTATTGAATTTCACTTAACAGTCCCTAAGGATACCACGGTAGAAGAAGCACATAACCTATGTGATGAAATTGAGAAAAAAATTAAGGATAACTACCCAGAGGTTTCGGTCACCATTCATATTGAACCACATAAAGAGGAGAAATCTTAAACTTTTTTTATAATTTCTTCCCCTATTTCTCTAATTTTTACTTTGAGTATTTCTCTTTCTCTTTTGCTATAGGCACCTATAGAGAGAGTAATTTTTTCCTTGGAAGGCTTAAGATAAATCCAATAAGTTTTGGGATCCCAATAATAAACTAAAATTAATCCAAGCATCATAAGAATAAAACCCAAATAAACAACCCAATTGGCAGGATCTTTTTTTACTTGAAGACCTGTCATATAAATTAGTCTTTCAATATCTTCATATTCTATTGCTAATGAGTCTTTCCCAAATTTTACTTCAAGGGGCGGGAACACA
>JBKBRL010000289.1:0-1223 GCA_046292115.1 Caldimicrobium sp. | reverse complement strand
AGGGCCTTGTAAAAGGCTTTATTTCTAAATCAAAACCACAAAGCTTATCCCAATTAAATTCTCTCTCCACATGAAAAAAAGCTTTTCCGTAATACTTAATTAAACCTTTGGTACTAAGCAATGGCTCACTTTCAATACAAAGGGAATAATCCCCTGATGTTTTAGGTAAGATCTTTGTCTCGTAGGAAATACGTGGTTGGTTAAACCAAGGGTCAAAAAGCTCTTTTCTTAAAAGGATAAGCTTTTCTTTTTCACCTTCTGGAGTGATTATAAAAAATTTTTCTGGTACTTTCAAATCATAAAAATTGGCAAAAGCAGGTTCACCATAAGCTATATACCAATTTTTTTCTTGATTTACTTTGCCATAGGGATCATCATCTGTGAAAAGGATGAGTTTATTTCCAAAGCTTTGAGTAGGTAGAAGTAAAAGAATGAAGAGAATTAAGCTTAGGAAAAAACTACTCATTAGGTGAATCTATTCATAATCCAGGAAATGATAGCGCTTTTTAGTTGTAATTCCTGTTCAGGTGTTAGAGCGCTTAACCAATATTTTACCCATTTTTGTAAACGATTTAGGTGGAGCTTAGGTATTTTTTCTCCAAAAATCATTTCCATACTTCTCATATACCAAACAAAGATAGCTTGCAAAGGCATAAAACGATATTCCATTGTAATGGGATAAAGACTTTCATAAAAGGCTCTATTGGCAAACTTTTTTTCAGGCTCCTGTGTATATTTTCTTATGTTTAATTTCGAAACTCTTTCTTCACTCCTGAGGTTTTTTTCTAATTCCCTTAAAAACTCAATGTTCTGTTGGAAAATTCTAAGTTTATCCTGATTTTTTCGAACAATTTCATCTTGAAGAGCTAAAAGTGCCAATGGATTTTCACGTTCCCTATAATATTTGGCGATCTTTTGTTTTAGTATAGATTTCCTTGATCTTCCGCCCATAAATTCACCTCTTTTATTTACTTTCTAAGCATATTTGGTCTCTCCCATGTAATTCTTTAAAATATACAGAAACATAATCAAAAGGATCAATTTTTCTGATCTTAAGGGCAGCATAGGTAGGCTCTATTGGTAGTTCCCTTCCCCCTCTATCTACTAAAATTGCTAACTCTATCTTTTTAGGTCTTCCTAAATCTATAAGGGCATCCATAGCAGCTCTTATGGTTCTCCCAGTAAAAATCACATCGTCTATCAAAATTACAATCTTATCTTCT
>JBKBRL010000288.1:0-1235 GCA_046292115.1 Caldimicrobium sp. | reverse complement strand
CCGCAGGCTCTAGCCTGCAAGAGAGATCTGGTAGTCGCCAGCTTTAGCCTGCGAGAGATATGGTAGTTGGTAGCCGCAGGCTTTAGCCTGCGTGTAAATGAAAATTAGAAGAAAAAGAGCTACTTCAAGCTTTGGAAAAAATTAGATATTATTATCAGCAATTAAAACAGTAAAAAATTAAAAAATTTTGTTAAAATTTTAGAAAAGTTAAAAAAATTTTAAACACTGTTATGTTTCTTTATCAAAAAAAGAACTATTAGAATTTGACATTTTTTGTATTTGTGATAAGGAATTAAAATAAGTAAATAAAGTTTAATGTTTATTTAGGGAGGTGAAAAAATGGGGAGGGCAAGAATCTTTTTTATTAGTAGCATAGTTTTAGGCTTGCTTACTTCGCAGGGATTTGGGGCAACCCAAGAGGAACTTTTGAAGAAAATAGAGGACCTCTCAAAGGAGCTTGAAGCACTTAAGGCACAGCTAAAGGAGTTAAGGAGAAACAAGCCACCCAAGAGGAAAAAGTTTCCAAAGTGGAGAGAGCAACTAAGCCCATTATTGATAGTTTTAGCCAGATTAAAATTGGTGGAGACATAAGGACAAGGATTGACTCAACCAGGGCTACGGTGGAGAAGAATGCCTTTATGTTAAGTATGTTGCCAGGTTTAGTTCCTCAAGGATATTATCTTAGTGATCAATATGGAAACGAATTAGATCTTTCTGAATTTGTAAAAAAAACGCGGGCTCATAAAGAGGAGAATGATTCCCTTTGGACAAATAGGTTAAGGCTTGACCTCTCTATTAAGCCAACAGAGAACACTGTAGCTAAGGTTAGGCTTGCATATAACAAAGCTTGGGGAATGGGGGATGATTATTTTGGACCTCATCTCTTCTTCCCTATGAAAAACAACTTTACCTATGGTGTTAGACCAGATGATTCCAGGCTCTATGTAGATAGAGCCTATTTTAATATTTCCAATCTTTTTGGTAAGCCCATTTGGATCTCCTTTGGAAGAAGGCCAACTACTCATGGAGTGCCTCAAGAAATAAGAGAGGGCGTTGAAAGAAGGGATGCCACTCCTACGGCAATAAATATTGATGTGCCCTTTGATGGTGCAACTATTGGGTATGACTATGGATGGGGAAGGATTAGGTTCTGCTATGGAAGGGGTTTTGAATCTGGGTTTAAAATGCCCATAGACAGAGCAAAAGATGATGTGGAATTTTATGGTATAAACTGG
>JBKBRL010000287.1:0-1245 GCA_046292115.1 Caldimicrobium sp. | reverse complement strand
TACCAAAAACTGAAATTAAAAACGGACTTGCTGAAGTAGTGAAATATGGTTGCATTTTAAAAAGAAGTTTATTTAATTTTTTAAAAAAATATGGGACGAGTATTTACGATTTGCCCCCTAAGCCTTTAGAAAAGATAATTTATGATAGCATAGCTATTAAAGCGAAAGTTGTGAGCGCAGATGAACGCGAAAGCGGTTTAAGGAGAGTCCTAAATTTTGGCCACACCATAGGACATGCCCTTGAAGCATATAGTGAGTACTGCGTTCCCCATGGTTTAGCTGTAGCTGTTGGAATGGCTATAGAAGCTAAGCTTTCTGAATTGTTAGGTATTAATGAAGAACCCCTTTTTGACCCACTCATTAAACTTTTAGAAAAATTAGAATTACCATGGCGTGTTTCTCATTTAGGAATAAAGGCTGATATTTCTCAAATATACTCTTTTTTGAGTAAAGACAAAAAGGTGTGGAAAGGAAAATTGACCTGGGTTCTACTTAAAAAAATTGGGAACTTTAGCTTTTATGAAGAGCCCCCAGCGGAATTAATAGAAAAAGCTATAATTGCTTGTTATTGAGGTAGAAAAGGTTATGGAACAGATAAATTTAAAAGGGTTGTTTCATAAAATAGAGAAAGATACCTTTTATAAAGTTTCAGCTTCAGGCAATGATTTTATTGTTTACTTAAATAAGGAAGGAAAAATAACTTTAGAAGAAGGAAAACTTCTTGCCCAAAGACTTTGTAGGCCAAAGTTTAGTGTTTCTGCTGATGGGTTTATTATGCTTGAAAAACCAACCAATCCTCAAGCTCAGCTTGCCTGGAAATTTTATAATGCAGACGGATCTATTGCAGAAATGTGCGGAAACGGTGCCAGAGCAGTGGCTCGCCTTGCCCATGAATTAGGCCTTGTTAAAGAGTCTTTTTATTTAGAAACTTTAGCTGGGTTGATTTTTGCAGAAGTAAAAAACAAAAGAGTTAAAATTTCCTTAGGGGTTCCTAAAGATTTAAAGTTAGATGTTACCGTGAGAACAGAGTATGATCTTTATTTAGTGCATTATGTGAATACTGGGGTCCCGCACATAGTTCTTTTTTGGGACAATGTAGATGAGGCACCCCTTAATAAATTAGGGCCTATTCTTAGATATCATGAGATTTTTAAACCAGCAGGAACTAATGTAAATTTTGTTGAAATTGTCAGAAGTGAGGATAAAGCCTATTTAAAGATTAGAACTTACGAACGAGGAGTTGAA
>JBKBRL010000286.1:0-1297 GCA_046292115.1 Caldimicrobium sp. | reverse complement strand
CATAACTTGACCCAATAAGAAAATACACAGGAATACTCATAAGCTCAAGACCTAAAAAGAGTGTTAATAAATCCTGAGATGATAACATAATGAAGGCGCCCATCATGGAAAAGAGTAATAAACCATAATATTCCCCAAAATTTAGAGCTTTATAGTCCTGTAAGTAACTATAGGATATAATTATTACAAGAAAAAAAGATATAAATAGGATAAATTTTAAAGTGTTCGAATAAAAGTCCGTTTTATATGCATATGTAAATTCACCAAAGGGTGTAAATAATAAAAAAATTAGTCCAATAGATAAAACCATTAATGTCAAATAAAAAGCATAATTTTTATTCCGGATAATTCTGTCAATTAAAAATATTCCAATTCCTGAAATTAGTAAAATTAACTCTATGCTTAAGGCTTTAAAATTTATAAAATTTAAATTCAAGGCAAGCACCACTTTCCCCCTTTTCTTAAAATTTTGTTAAAAGATGAGATACACTTGTTCTCATAAAATCTAAAAAGGGATTGGGATAAAAACCTATAAAAAAAACTAATAAAATCATAGGTATTAAGGCTAAGTACTCATTCCATTTCATTGGTAATAACTCAGTTAAATGAGGCCTTGGTTTTTGAAAGAAGACCCTTTGATACAACCATAACATATAAGCAGCTCCTATTATTACTCCCATTGATGCAAAGACAACCATCAATTTATCACTTAAATATGTTCCTAATAAAATTAAAAATTCACCAATAAACCCATTTGTCCCAGGTAATCCAATACTTGCCAAAGTAAAAACCATAAAAAAAGCAGCATATACCGGAAAAGTTGAAGCAAGTCCACCATAGTAAGAAATCTCTCTACTATGGGTTCTATCATATATTACACCTACACACATAAATAGCGCCCC
This sequence comes from Caldimicrobium sp., assembly GCA_046292115.1. GTDB lineage: Bacteria > Desulfobacterota > Thermodesulfobacteria > Thermodesulfobacteriales > Thermodesulfobacteriaceae > Caldimicrobium. The sequence continues at coordinate 395 of JBKBRL010000286.1, read as the reverse complement.
TGTAACAATCCCGTGATTAATCATCTGTAATATGGCACCCTTAATTCCTATGGGATTTAAAGAAAAAATACCCAAAGTTACAAAGCCCATATGACTAACTGAACTATAGGCAATTAACCTCTTTAAATCGCTCTGCCATAAACAAGCAAGTCCCGCATAAATAATAGCAATCACAGATAATACCAAGATTAATTTTGCAAAATAAAGAGTGGCATGAGGAAATAAGGGTAAAAGAAATCTTACCATTCCGTACCCACCAAGTTTAATTAAAATTCCAGCTAAAATTACAGATCCAGCAGTGGGTGCTTCAGTATGGGCATCAGGTAACCAGGTATGAACAGGCCACATTGGTACTTTTATAGCAAAGGCAATAAGAAAACCTAAAAATAGTAACT
>JBKBRL010000285.1:0-1303 GCA_046292115.1 Caldimicrobium sp. | reverse complement strand
TTTGAAAGCTCAAAAGTATGGAAGGGCCGTGGGTTTAAAATTGGGTAATCTTTATTTCTCACCCGGCCTTGGAGAAAGCCATAAAATAAAGCTTCTTACGGCGTTAGCTCTTTATAGGGAGCCCAATGAGACTACAAGTAAGCTTAGTTAAAATATTAATAGTCTACCTTAGCCTTGCCATACCCTATATTCTCCTCTATCCATTAGTGGAGAAAAGATATTTTGTAGCCTCTATAGCTTTGTATTTAATAGCTTTTATTCTTGAAAGAAAAAATTATTTGCTACCAAGATGGTTTATAAATGTAGCTGGAGTGTTAATAATTATTTATCTATTCATAGGTTTAGAATTAGCAAATTTTTTAGAGAGAGCCCTTCAGACGGTTCTTTTACTTATAAACCTCAAGCTCTTAGAAAGAAAAAAATTAAGAGATTATTTTCAGATTTTTTTACTGGAGCTCTTACTTTTAGGGGGAATTAGTTTTCATCATACTTCCCTTTGGTTCTTCCTCGTGTTTATATTACAGATTCTTTACCTTTCCTATGCTATGTTTATTTATTTTTATATTGAAGAAGGAGAGGTTAGAGAGCTTAATCTTTTAGAGGTTAAAAGTGGCATTATAATTTTTAGTTTGCTCCTTTTCTGTAGTTTCCTTTTTAGTGCTATTTTTTTTCTAACCCTTCCTCGGATAAAAAACCCTTTTTTTTCAGTCCCAGAGTTTAAAGCTAAGGGGGTTACAGGTTTTACTGAGACTATAAGACTTGGTGCTTTATCGGAGATACAAGAGAATGCTTCTCCAGCCTTTAGGATAACCTTCCCAGGTGGAAAAGTTTTTGACCCAGAGGCTCTTTACTTTAGAGTAATCGTATACGATACCTTTGATGGGATTTTTTGGAGTAGACGAGAATATGAGCTATACCCATGGCATAGATCCTTTCCTATAAGAGAAAAGGGAATCTGGGGCACTCTTTATCTTTCTTCATTTTTGGAAGGTTATTTGCCCTCTCTTTATGGCTTACTTAGGGTAAAAGAAATTATGGAAATAGAAAGATATGCAGATTTTGTTTTAAGGGTGTCAAAATTTTATAAAGATATCTATAAATATGAAATCTATGTTCAAGAGAGTATTAGCTTAGAGATAAAAGAAGAACTTTCAGAGCGGAAAAAAAATTTTTATCTAAAAATTCCTAAAGTATCACCTGCCATAGTTGAGCTTGCAGGCAGATTAAAAGGTGCAAATGAAGAGGAAACAGTAAAAAATATTATTCAATTTTTCCAAAAGGAAGGATTTCAATATAGTACGAA
>JBKBRL010000284.1:0-1306 GCA_046292115.1 Caldimicrobium sp. | reverse complement strand
ATGGAATTCATGAACATCCCACTCAAGCTCTTTTAGACCTTTTAACAGTTAGAGAAAAGCTTGGGACACTCTCCGGACTTAAAGTTGCTATAATAGGAGATATAAAGCACAGTAGAGTAGCTCATTCTGATATATTAGCTTTTCAAAAGATGGGTTCTTTTGTATATGTAAGTGGTCCAGCACATCTCATGCCTGACCCAAAAGAAAGGTCTTTTTTTGAAATAAAATCTGGCTACTTTAGGATCTGTTATAAGTTAGAAGAAGCTTTGAAGGAAGCAGATGTTGTGATTGCTTTGCGTATACAGAAGGAGAGACATGGTGAAGCCCTTATCCCATCTTTACTTGAATATGCAAAAATCTTTGGATTAAAGGCTTCCTCTTTAGAATTAATAAAAGAGAAGGCATTACTTATGCATCCCGGACCAATCAACTGGGGAGTTGAGCTAAGTTATGAACTTGAAAGATATCCCTTTCAAGTAATCTTAGACCAAGTTGAAAATGGAGTGGCAGTAAGGATGGCAATCTTATTGAGATTATTGAGTGGAGAATAAAAATATGAGGATCCTTTTTAGAGGAGGAAGAATCATTGACCCAACTTTAGGGATTGATTTTGAAGGGGATCTTCTTATAGAAGAAGGGAAGATAAAGGGAATTTCCCCAAGAATTGAAATAAGTGAAAAGATGGAAGTCATTGAGGTTAGGGAGCACTTAATTTTCCCTGGATTGGTTGATATGCATACACATTTAAGAGAGCCTGGAGAGGAGTGGAAGGAAGATATTGAATCAGGAACAAGAGCTGCTCTTTATGGAGGTGTGTTAAGAGTAGCTTCAATGGCTAATACAAAACCTCCTAATGACTCTCCAGAAGTAACAACTTATATATTAGAAAGAGCAAAAGAAAAGGGGTGGGTTAAAGTTTATCCTATAGCAGCTATAACTAAAAAGTTAGCAGGTAAAGAGTTAACAGAATTTGGAAGATTGAAAGAAGCAGGAGCTATAGCTTTATCAGACGATGGAAAGTGGGTTCAAGATGCAGCCTTAATGAAAAGAGCGCTTTTATATGCCAAAAGCTTTGATTTGCCAATAATTTCTCATTGTGAGGAATCTATGTTAAGCTCAGGTGGGCAAATAAATGAAGGGAAAATATCTGCTAAATTAGGATTAAAGGGTATTCCCAATATTAGTGAAACTATGGCAGTAGTGAGAGACCTTCTTTTAGCAAAGGACACCCAAACTCCTTTGCATTTAGCTCATCTTTCTGTTAAAGAAAATTTACCTTTTTTACGCTGGGCTAAAGAAGAGGGCA
>JBKBRL010000283.1:0-1311 GCA_046292115.1 Caldimicrobium sp. | reverse complement strand
CCTAAAATTTTGTGAAATACTAAAAGAGGAGCTAATTTTAGCTGTACCAGGGCGTGGCTTTGGCCTATCCAATCATATTCGATTAGCTTTTTGTGTTTCGGAAGAGATTATCTTAAAAATGAGAGATAACTTTCTCAGGGCTTGTGATAGGGCCAAAAAATTGATTTAGAAGAATTAAATGTTTAAATTTCGCATAAAATTTGAAGATAAAAGGTCTTTAGCTCGGTTTGGTGAGGTTATAACCTGCAGAGGTGTTTTTGAAACTCCTATTTTTATGCCTGTGGGGACTCTTGGTTCAATCAAGGCTCTCTTTCCTGAAATGGTAAATAGCCTTGGGTTTCCAATAATTTTGGCAAATACTTATCATCTCTATTTAAGACCAGGAGTTGATGTGATTGATAAGGCAGGAGGTTTACATTCTTTTATGAATTGGAAAGGTTTAATATTAACAGATAGTGGTGGTTTCCAAGTTTATAGTTTAGCATCTTTTTGTGAAATAAAGGAGGATGGAATTCTTTTTAAGTCCCATCTCGACGGCTCTTCACATTTTTTTTCACCTGAGGCAGTGTTAGATGTACAACTAAAACTGCGCTCAGATATAATGATGGTTTTAGATACTTGCATTCCCTACCCTTCTGATCGAAAGACAACCCTTTATCTTACCCAGTTAACTCACAGATGGGCAGAACGGTCTTGGATATATTGGCTAGAAAATAGAAAAGACGATAGAGCTCTATTTGGTATCATTCAGGGGGGAATGTATGAAGATTTAAGAAAGGAAAGTGCCCGTTTTATTGTTAATCTGCCCTTTGATGGTTATGCTCTTGGGGGATTATCAGTAGGAGAACCTTTAGAACTAAGAAATAGAATGATAGAGTGTGCAGTAGAAGAAATTCCATATCGTGCTCCTCGCTATCTTATGGGAGTGGGAACACCTTTAGATATTCTTGAGGCAGTAATGAGAGGGGTCGATATGTTTGACTGTGTGCTCCCTACTCGCAATGCCAGAAGGGGAACTTTATATACCTCAGAAGGTATAGTTTCAATAAAAAACGCCTGCTATAAAGAAGATTTTACTCCTCTTGATCCAAATTGTGAATGTTATACCTGTAGACATTACAATAAAGCATATTTAAGACATCTCTTTCTTTCAAAGGAGCTCTTAGTTTATTCCTTGCTCTCTCTACACAATCTCTATTTCTATGGTAAAATCATTGAAAGAATAAAAGAAGCAATCTTAAAGGGCACACTACACGCTTTAAGAGAAGAGTTTATAGCTAAATATTATAAGACAAAGGAGGAAGAGGATGA
>JBKBRL010000026.1:0-8035 GCA_046292115.1 Caldimicrobium sp. | reverse complement strand
AGGAAACGCGAAGTCTTGACAAATATTTTTTTTTGTTTAAATTTATTGCAATAAATGAAAGGCGCGTAGCTCAGTGGGAGAGCGCTTGCTTGACGCGCAAGAGGTCGGCGGTTCGATCCCGCCCGCGCCTATTATTAAAGAGCAAAAGGAGCTAAAAAAGAAAAAAGTTGAGAATTCTTATCAAAGACTTAGGTGAGTTCGAACTTCCAGCCTCATCATCGTTAAAGAATCTTCTTCCTATTCTTAAAAAAAACTTGGGAGCAAAGAATTTACCTATTGCTTTTTTATTTAACGGTTCTGTTTTAGACTGGCATACACCTCTTCCTCAAGGCTTAGACATCATTGAAATAGAACCAATCTATGCTAATTCTTCCCTGGCTTTAGAAGTTCTAAGGCATACTGCTTCACATATTTTAGCACAAGCAGTAAAGGAATTATTTCCTGAGGCAAAATTAGGAATAGGGCCAGCAATAGAAGATGGTTTTTATTATGATATAGCTTTTGTTAGGTCCTTTAATGAAGAGGACCTAAAAGCTATTGAAAAGAAAATGAGAGAAATTATAAAAAAGAACCTATCCCTTGAAAGAGAGGAGCTTACTAAAGAACAGGCTATAGAACTTTTTACAAAATTAGGAGAAACATTTAAATTAGAATTAATACAGGAGATACCTGAGAATAAGGTTAGTATTTACAAGCAGGGTAGCTTTATAGATCTTTGTAGAGGTCCCCATTTACTTTCTACAGGTTTTGTTAAACATTTTAAGCTTCTCTCTGTGGCTGGAGCCTATTGGAAAGGCAATGAAAGAAATCCTATGTTATGGAGAATTTATGGCACTGCTTTTTTCAATGAAGAAGACTTAAATAAGTACCTTGAACGTTTAGAGGAGATTAAAAAAAGAGATCACAGAAAATTGGGACGAGAATTAGAACTATTTACCATTGAGGAAGAGATAGGACCTGGATTAGTGCTGTGGCTTCCAAAAGGAGCAATAGTGAGAAAAATTATTGAAGATTTTTGGAAAGAAGAACATCTTAAAAGAAATTATCAATTGGTTTATACACCCCATATTGCTTTGAGGGACCTTTGGAAAACTTCAGGTCATCTTGATTTTTATGCCGAGAATATGTTTCCACCTATGGAGCTTGAAGATAGAATCTATCAATTAAAACCCATGAATTGTCCCTTTCACATATACATTTATAATCAAAAAAGAAGAAGCTATAGAGAACTACCTTTAAGATTTTGTGAACTGGGCACAGTATATAGATATGAACGTAGTGGAGTTCTTCATGGCCTTTTGAGAGTTAGGGGTTTTACGCAAGATGATGCGCATATTTATTGCAGAGAAGATCAATTAGAAGAAGAGTTAATTGAAGTATTGGACTTAGTGATTTATTTTCTACAAATCTTTGGATTTAAGGAATATCAAATTTTTGTGTCAACGAGACCTGAAAAATTTGTAGGAGATCAGAAGATTTGGGAAAAGGCTGAAAAAGCTTTAAAAATGGCTTTAGAAAAGAAGGGATTATCTTATGAAATTGACCCAGGGGAAGGTGTCTTTTATGGACCTAAAATTGACCTTAAAATTAAAGATGTATTAGGTAGATTCTGGCAATGTTCAACTATTCAGGTAGATTTTAATTTACCTGAACGTTTTAATTTGGTTTATGTGGGTGAAGATAACCAATTTCACAGACCTATTATGATACATAGAGCTCTTTTAGGTTCTTTAGAGAGATTCTTGGGAATCCTCATCGAACACTATGCAGGAGCCTTTCCCTTTTGGCTATCACCTGTACAAATAAAAGTACTAACCTTAACTGATAGAAGCATCCCTTATGCTCAATCAGTCTATGAGCATCTAAAAAAAGCTGGCTTTAGAGTAGAAAAGGATTTTAGAAGTGAAAAAATTAACTATAAAATCAAAATGGCTCAATTGGAAAAAGTTCCATATATGATAATTCTTGGTGACAGGGAAGAAGAAACTGCTACTGTTAGTTTACGTGATAGAAAAGGAAACACTTTTCAAGCCCTCAATTTATCAGAATTAATTGAAAAATTAAGTGCGGAAAATAATCCGTTAGCTTCCTTATGAAGTCATATTTTTTAAAAAATTCTCTTTTAATAAAAAGGGGGGTGAGATAATTAATAAAAGGAGGAAAAAATGCAAAAAGAATTGAAACACAAGTATCGCGTTAACGAAAAGATTAAAGCAAAGGAAGTAAGATTGATAGGGCCTGATGGGAAACAAATAGGTATCGTTTCTCTATCTGAGGCCCTAAGAATAGCTGAAAATTATGGCTTAGATTTAGTAGAAATAGCTCCAACAGCTAATCCTCCTGTTTGTAAAGTTATGGATTTTGGACAATTTTTATATCAAGAAGCGAAAAAAGCAAGGGAAGCTAAAAAGAAACAAACTGTTATTGAAACCAAAGAAATAAAATTAAGCCCTAAAACAGATAAACATGACTTAGAAGTTAAAATAAAACATATTTTAAGGTTTCTTGAGGAAAAAAATAAAGTGAAAATAAGGGTTGTTTTTAAAGGTAGGGAAATAGCCCATCCTGAGCTTGCTGATAAAATCTTTGCCACCATTTTTCAGGCCATTGAAGGTAAAGCTCAAGTGGAAACACCTCCTAAATTAGAAGGAAGACAAATGATTGCTATCCTTGCCCCTATAAAAAAATAATTTTTTAGGGCTTCCATTCAGAAAAATTTTTCAGAATTCTAAGCCCAGGAGCCCCACTTTTTTCAGGATGAAATTGAAAGGCAACTAAATTTTCATAGGATAAGGCTGAAGGAAAATAAATACCATAGAAGGTGATCCCTAAAATTATCTCTTCCTTTTCAGGTAAGGGGTAATAACTATGCACAAAATAATATTCAAACTCAGGAACTAAACCCTGAATAACAGGATGAGCTCTTTGCCACTCAACACTATTCCAACCCATATGAGGAACCTTTAATTTTTCCTCTTTCCAATACATTAGCTTGGGAAAAGCTTTTACCTTACCAGGAATTAATCCCAAGGTTTTCGTTCCGCCATCTTCTTCACTTTCTTCCAAAATAATTTGAGTCCCAAGGCAGATACCTAAAATAGGTTTTCCTGTTCTAAAAAAATTTATGATAAACTCATCTAAACCAAATTTTTTTAAACTTTCCATGGCAGATTTTGCCGCTCCAACACCTGGAAAGATAATCCTCTCACATTTTTTTAAGACCTCCGGGTCTGAACTAACAATAGATTTTAAACCTAAAGCATTTAAAGCCCTGGCAACGCTGGTTAAGTTTCCTGCTTCATAATCTATAATCCCGATCATTTTTGCTAACCCCCTTCAGATAAAATTTTTTCAAGTTCACTTAACGGTGGAAGATCATCTAAGGACTTTAATCCAAAATACTCTAGAAAGAAAGATGTAGTCCCATAAAGAAGAGGCCTTCCTGGAATGTTTTTTCTTCCTACAATCCGGATAAACTTTTTTTCAAGTAAGGTCCTTATTAAAGGACTAACTTCTACACCACCTCTCTTAGCAGATATTTCTGCTTTTGTTATAGGTTGGAAATAGGCAATAATAGCTAAAGTCTCAAGTAATGGCTTGCTCCATCTGATCCCTTGAGAGGGGAAAAGTTTTTTTATATAAGGAGCTACCTCTGGAGCAGTCTCCACTCTAAATCCACCAGCAACCTGTGCTATCCTTATCCCTCTTTCTGAATATTCTCTCTGAAGTTCCGCCAAAATCGAAGTAATCTCCTCTATGGTTAGTTTTTTTTCAAGAATATCTGCAATCTCTTTAATCTTTATGGGTTTTCCAGCACAAAAAAGTAGCGCTTCTATGACCTTTTTAAAATAATCTCTTTTATCAGAAGCTTGTAGAGGATAGTCTATCAATTTTCGCTATTTTCTTTCGCTGCTGTATAGAAAATCTTGCCCTGATGATGAACTTTTCTTATTTTACCACTTTCTACCATTTTTTCCAAAAGTTCTTGAAGTTCCCTCTCAAAAAAGAAGAGAGAAGTTAGTTCAGAGAGAGGAGCTGGTCTTCTTTTAAGATATTCTAAAAGTAACTGCTCTTTTTCTTCTATAGAAATTTCAACCTGCTCCTTTGGAGAAATTAAATCACTTTTCGGTAGTTTTGAGGAAATAATTTCTGCTTTTTCTCCCAAAAATTCTTTTACTTTTACCATTTCTTCATAGGATAAGGGTCTTGCTATGGGATAAGCAGGGGGTCTTACAACGGTATTCAATTGAACTTTATGAGGACTAATGTAATTTATAGCCCAACGCAAGGCTTCCAAATCTTCTGGCTTATCATTGATTCCTTTGACTAACAAAATTTCTAACCAAAGCTCCCCTTCCATAATTTCTCTTAAGTCTTTTAAACCCTTAATTATTTCCTCAAGGGATACACCTAAAGCTGGTCTATTAAGAAGTTTAAAACTTTCTTTCCTTGCACTATCTAATGAGGCTAAAACTAAATCAACCTTAGCCAGTGCTTCTTGCACTGATGGAAGCATAACAGTAGTGCTATTAGTTAAAACACAGATTGGTTTTATAATCATTTTTTTGGCAAACTCTACAGTTTTTTCAAAATATAGACAAAGGGTGGGCTCACCACTTCCTGTAATTGTAAGCACATCAAAAGTTTTTACTTTATTTTTAGCCTCTCTTATGGCGCTCTCAATGGATTCCCATCCGATATAGTCTTTTCTTTCCAAAGTCAAAAGAGTGGTCTTACCTACTTCACAATATAGGCAATCCATAGAACAAATTTTTTTGGGCACAAGGTCTAAACCTAAGGATCTTCCCAATCTTCTTGATAGCACAGGACCAAATAAAAGAGGCATAGAAATGCTATGCTTTAATCAATTTTTTTAATATTTACTGCAGAAACTTTATATTCTGGGGTTTCCATAAGCTCATCCAAACCAGGGCTGACAAGAACATTAGTGAAAGCATTTTCAAAATGAAAATCAGTGTATAAATATCCAGGTGGAACTTTTGGAGTAATCCGTATTCTATATATAGCTTCTCCTCTCTTATTCCAGACTTTTACCTTGGCGCCATCAAGTATATTTAAAGCCTTTGCATCTTCTGGGTTAATATCAAGAATAGGCTCAGGATAGAGGGCCTTTAAGAAAAGTGATCTTCTCGTCATATTACCAATGTTATAATGTTCCAGTCTGCGCACTGTAACTAAAATATAAGGTGCCTCAGGAGTAGGTTCTTCCAGAGGAGGAACATATTTAGCTAATGCCAAATGGACTTTGCCTTTAGGAAATCCTTTAGTAAATAACATTGGAGTTCCTGGATGGTTTTCATCCAAACAAGGCCATTGTATACCCCTTTGTGAAAGCCTTTTGTAGGTCAGCCCAGCCAAAGCTGGCCATACTTGTTTTATTTCCTCTAATATATCTTCTGAAGAATTGTACTTCCAATTTACACCTAACTTTTCCACAAGTTTTGTTAAAATTAACCAATCTGGAAGAGCTTCTCCTGGTGGTGAAACTGCCTTTTCAAAAAGTTGCACTCTTCTCTCCCCATTAGTAAAGGTACCACACTTTTCAAAATGACATGCTGCTGGTAAAACTACATGGGCATATTTTCCTGAGTGAGGCATAAATATATCTTGAACCGCTAAAAACTCTAATTTTTTTAAAGCTTCCCAGACCTGGGCTATATCACCGTGGCTCATAGCAATATCATATCCCATAACATAAAGGGCTTTCAATTTCCCTTGAAGTGCCTCTCTTAACATCGCAGGTAAAGTTTTACCCTCATTTAAAGGAAGTTCAGTCTTCCAGACTTCCTGAAATTTCATTCTAACTTGATCATCTAAATAACTCTGGTAACCTGGAAGAACGTAGGGTAACCCTCCCATATCACAGGCACCTTGCACATTGTTTTGACCTCTAAGAGGCATAGCACCACAGCCAGGTTTTCCCCAAAAACCACAAAGAGTAGCCAAGTTAGCACAAGCCATAGCTGAGTAAGAACCTGATCTATGTTCTGAAATCCCTAAGCCCCATAAAATTAAGGCACTCTTTGCAGTAGCATAAAGACGAGCTGCTTCTTCAATCATAAAAGGCTTTAATCCTGTATACCGACTTGCCCTTGCTAAATCCCATTCACTGAGAATATAATGTTTATATGCCTCAAAATTTTCTACAAATTTTTCAATAAACTCCTTATCATAAAGCTCTTCTTTGATTATTACATAAGCCATTCCATTTAATAAGGCTACATTACTTCCTGGACGAAGAGGCAAATATATGTTTGCTCTATCTGCAAAATAAATTCGTCTTGGGTCTGCTACAATACATTTAGCACCTGCATTGAGAGCTTTTATAATCTTTTGAGCCACTATGGGATGAGCTTCATAATTATTTGTACCTATTAAAAAGAGAAGCTCAGCATTTAGAATTTCGTCAAAATTAACACAGGCTGCACCAGTTCCTACAATGGCCGCAAGACCTGCGACCGAGGGAGCATGTCAGACACGTGCCGGATTGTCTACATTATTAGTCTTAAATATACCTCTTGCTATCTTTTGCAGTAAATAATTCTCTTCGTTGCTCGTTCTTGCTGAACAGAGAAACCCTAATGCCTGGGGCCCATATTTATCTTTTATTTTTAACAAATTTTCTGCTACATACTCTAAGGCTTCATCCCAAGAAACCTCTCTAAATTCTTCATTAATACTCTTTCTAAGAAGAGGCTTTGTTAATCTATCTGTACTATTATAATATTCAAAACCAAACCTTCCTTTGACACATAAATATCCATAATTAGGTGGTAAATTCCTTCCTGTTATCTCTAATATAGTCCCATTTTTAACCCACACAGTTATATTGCAACCAGTTCCACAATAGGGGCAACAAGACTTAATCTCTTTGGCTTCTTTCCTACTATAAGGCACAAGCAATTGTTTCTTAATAAGTGCTCCTGTAGGACAGGCATCTACACAGGCACCACAGTTAACACAATTTTCATTAAATCTAAAGGTTATATATTCTGTTAACATTCCCTTATTTACTACCCTAAAAAATATAGCAGAATATGGACAAGTTCTTACACAACGTTCACAGGCTATACATTTATTTGTATCTACCTCGATAAGAGGATGATTTTTTATAATTGGGTATTTAATTTTTTTCTTAGCCTTGGAAACACTTATATCTTCTTTTATAATTACCTCACGAAATTCACATTTATGTATACCCAAACAACCACATCTAAGGCATCTATTAGCTTCTTTTATAGCTTCTTCAGAAGTCAACCCCATTAGCACTTCATTAAAGTCATTTATACGCTCTTTAGGATCCCTCTCTTTTAATTGAGCTCTCTCTCCCTGCACAAATAAATCAAGGAAATTAGAATCAAACTCTTCAGCCCTTTTCCCCCTTGAAAAATCATATTTCACTGTTATTTGTGTTTTCTCAAGGGACTTTCCTTCTAAATAAGCAGCAATTGCCAATGCTGCCTTTCTTCCTGAAGCTACCGCTTGGATAACTGTTTTTGTTCCTGTTAAAAAATCACCCCCTGCAAAAATACCTTCTATATTAGTTTGTTGAGTTTGTGGATTAACTTTTAAAATACCCTCAGGTGTTAATTCTAAACTGGCCTCTAATTCTCCATAACTCGTAAAATCTTTAATAGGATCTTCTCCCCAAGCTCTAAAAACATAATCAAAGGTTTCCTCAAAGGCTGTCTCAACAAGTGGTTTAATTTCTTTCTTTTCTGTTAAAGTGGTTCTCACTAAAGTTAGTTGATACCTTCCATCATTTTTTACTAACTGCCAAGGTCCTGTTACATAGACAAACTTTACACCCTCCCTTTCAGCATAGCCTATTTCTCTTAAAGGCACTGAGACCTCCATCCTTGAACGGGGATAATAAATGATCACTTCAGCACCAAGTCTTCTTAAAACTCTTGATAACTCAACTGCAGTATAACTACAACCTAAAATGGCACATCTCTTATTTTTGCATAAAGAAATATCTATTTTGCCTTTGTTAAAGTTTATCAAAAATCCA
>JBKBRL010000282.1:0-1316 GCA_046292115.1 Caldimicrobium sp. | reverse complement strand
ATAAAAAAATAATTATTTTAAGGGACTACTAATAATTATATATAAGTAGATATTAATTAATGATAAAAGACACGGAGGCTATAATTATTTTAGGCAATAAAACGGAGGGGGAGGGATTCGAACCCTCGGTACGGGGTTTTGCCCCGTACATGCGATTTCCAGTCGCACCCCTTCGGCCACTCGGGCACCCCTCCTAACTCCTATAGGACTGCTACTTATTTTAACATTTATTTTTGATTTCTTCAAGCCTTAGATTTAGAAAAATTCAAGCTTATAGCATAGAATATTTTGATCCTTTGAATCTTTATTAGCCCCCTGGAGCTAAATTCTTATATAAGGTTAAATAATCCCGGTAATGAAGCCATTGTTTACGAGAAAGCATTTCACAAATACGCTCATAAGAGATGTGATTAAATTTTTATCTATATTGACAAATAGCTATAAAGGTATTATAAAAACAATTAGCTTTGCTATTTAAGGCAATTTACTTTATAATTTAATTTTAATAGGGAGGAGACAATGGAGCTTAAAAGGGAGTTTAAGTTATTAATTGGTTTCTTATTTTTTTATCTATTTTTTTATTTGTTCCCTTTTCCAGAGAGAATTTTACAAGGATTAAAGGAGGGTGCTCTTTTATTACATTGGTATGTGAAGGAACATGTATTATTTTGCTTAGTGCCAGCTTTTTTTATTGCAGGGGCTATAAGTACTTTTATTTCAAAGGAATCTGTCTTTAAATGGTTAGGGCCCACAGCACCCAAACCTATAGCATTTTTAGTTGCCTCAGTTTCAGGTACAATTTTAGCAGTTTGTTCCTGTACAGTGTTGCCTCTTTTTGCAGGTCTTTATCTTCAGGGTGCAGGTCTTGGGCCTGCGACTACTTTTTTATATTCTGGTCCGGCTATAAATATTTTAGCAATAGTATTAACTGGAAAAGTTCTTGGAGCCAAAATAGGATTGGCAAGGGCAATCGGTTCAATTACTATGGGAATTTTTTTGGGTATAATTATGCATTTCCTCTTTGGAAAATCTGAAAAGAAAAGACTTGAAGGTCTAATTTCTTCTCCTATGGAAAAGACAATATCTTTTTTCCAATCCCTCTCCCTTCTCATAACCTTGGTATTAATTTTAATTATAGCAACTTCTAATTTAATGTTTAAATGGCCTCTTCTCTATGTTCTATTTATCCTTCTCTTAGGACAACTTTATATATTCTTTCGCGTGTCCTTAAAGTCTCTCTTGACTTCTTTTATTCTTGTAACACTTTTAGGTATTTTTAGCCCATACAAAGAAATTCCTTTTATTGGTAGCATTGT
>JBKBRL010000281.1:0-1326 GCA_046292115.1 Caldimicrobium sp. | reverse complement strand
GAATGGGTGAAGCAAGAGGGGAAGAAAGAGCAGAACTGGCAACACAAATGGCAATTTCAAGCCCCCTTTTAGAAGACTTATCTATTAATGGAGCCAAAGGTCTTTTGTTAAATATAAGCGTGCATCCAGAGACTTTAACTCTTCAAGAAACACAATACATTACTGCCACTATTTCTAAGGAACTTCATCCAGAAGCCAGAGTTTACTTTGGAGTAGTCTTTGATGAGACCTTAGATGATATTTTAAGGATAACCCTTATTGCTACTGGGCTTGAAAGAGAAAAACAGATTACCCGGGAAGGAGAGAAAGTTATATCATTGCAAGAAAAATCAAAAAAGCAGGAGACGCTGAAAAAAATAGAATGGGAAGAGTGGTTAAAGGACGATTTAATAGAGATACCTACAATCCTCAGAAAGAGTGCTGATTAATCAAGAGGGGGTGACTAAAAGGTGAAGGAGATAGCTACATTTGAAGATCCTGTAAAAAGACAACCCCTAAAATTGGCTCTTTTTAAAATAGAAGAGATTGAAGCACCTCCTTTTCAAAGAGATATCTCGGAAAGCTTAAAAAAACATTTAGAGATGGCCATAGAAAAACTTGGTTTTTTAACTCCTATAGTTGTTGTACCTAAGGGTGGAAAATATTATGTAGTAGATGGACGGCATCGTTTAGAAGCTATGAGAGAACTTGGGGCGCGAGAAATTTTAGCTATCGTAGTGGATGAAAGTCTTTATCACTACATCCTTGAATTTAATACCGAAAAACCACCTAATGTTAAAGAAAAAGCTAAACAAGCTTATCGCTTATACACAGATTTTTTAAAGGATGATGCTACTCTGATTGAAGAAGATCTTTTTGTTTATTTCAAAGAACCTATGCTTATTACCTTTGGTTTTGCTATTGAGGAGTTTGATAGTAGGTTTCCTGCAAGTTTTTATGAAAGTTTTGTTTCTAAAATTGATGAATTTTTAAAATTACCTTTAGAACGAGCAGCAGAGGAACGGAGAAAAAGGGCAAAAAGTCTTATAGAGTTAAATCAAGTAGTCAATGAAAAATATGCGGAATTTGGCTGGGAAAATGCATTACTTAAAGGAGAAATTGTAAGAAAAGCGGTCCAAAAGGCTTTTGGTCTAAGGGTAAGAACAATTGAAGAAGAATTTTATTTAGCTATAGAAAGAGTAAAAGAAGCTTGTAAGGGGCTTTCTACAAGTGATTTTGGTGAGATAGTGGAATAAATTTTGAGGAGAAAGCTTTGACACTAGATTACAAACCTTTGCTTAGAAGAATAGATGTAATCCCAGGCGAATATCAGGGAAAACCAGTTAT
>JBKBRL010000280.1:0-1361 GCA_046292115.1 Caldimicrobium sp. | reverse complement strand
AAGGGCTCTATCATCATTTAGCTATCTCCGGTTTTAACTTAGGTATAGTTTATGGATTTTTATATTTGATACTAAAGAAAACCTTAGTTTTTACACCTTTATTAAGACTTGGTCTTCCCATTCAAATATGGGCATACTTATTAGCTATGCCAGGAGCTGCTTTCATTTTAATTCTTTCTGGTTTTCAACCACCAACATTAAGAGCCTTTTTCTTTTTGTTTTGCTTCGTTTTGAGTAAAGTTCTCTTAAGAAATACCCCCTCTATATACATACTCTTACTTGCTGCATCTATTCTCATAATAACCACTCCTACTCTTGTAGGAAGCCTTTCATTTCAACTTTCCTTTATGGCTACACTGGCCATAATTATAGGACACAATCTTTATAAAGAAAAAATTGAGAATTCTCTTTTGCAAGGTGAGTCTTCCTCTTTTCTTGTGAAAGTTGTTCAAAAAATTTTCTATGCTCTATTTCTCTCTATTCTGGTTAGTCTTTTTACTTTTCCCTTTCTTCTTTCTGTCTCTGGTAATTTCCCTTTAGCAACTCCAATTAATAATCTTTTAGTTTCTGCTTTTTGGAGCTTTCTTTTTATTCCCTTTTCTATAATTTCTGCTTTTTTAGCTTTTTTCTTGCCCTCCTTAGCCACTTCTCTTATGGAGCTCAATGCCTGGCTTTTTAATTTTTACATTAAACTTCCCCTATTTGAATGGCTGTTCTCTCTTTCCCTTCCTGTAAATCTCTTTCTTCTTTGGTTAGCTCTCTTAGCTATATTCTTCCTTATATTTATGAAACTTTTAAGGAAAAAAGTTTCTGCAATATTTATTACTTTTCTTGTGGGTTCTTTTTCTTACATAGGATTACAGGATTTGCACAATAGAGTAGATTATGTTTTGATACCTAAATACTTCAACTCTCAAGTGTTTTTAATTAAGGACAAAAAAGAGTATTTTCTTTTTATAAACAATGAAAGTGATAATGATTATTTTAAAAATCAACTTATTACCCTGTTGAGGAAATTCGGAGTTAGAGAATTAAGAGGGGTCTATGTTAATGGAGAGGGAAATATAGTCTCTACCTTAAAAGAACATTTTGAAGTGCTTAGCTTTAGTACTTCCTTTGAGGTTGAGGTGATGAAGCTAACAAGGCTCTTTAAGCCTGGTGTTGAGATAATCCCCATAGAAGGGATGGGATATTTAGTTGAAGTTAAGGGCTTAAGTTTCTTTTTAAATAATAATATCAAGGAGAGCATCATTGTGACATTCCCCTACGAAGTTTTTTTCACGGTGAAAAGGTTAAGTAGAGGCCAAGCTATTAATTCACCTGTTAGAATTTATGAAAAGGAGAGAATGAAGGCACTTTAT
>JBKBRL010000279.1:0-1363 GCA_046292115.1 Caldimicrobium sp. | reverse complement strand
GGGGTTAGTTCTTATCTCTCTTGATTTTAAAAAGCCTGTCGGTGTAAATTGCGGAGCCTGTGGATTTGATTGCAAAAGTATCCTGCAACAAGAAAGAAAAACTTTAGATTACGAGGGACCCCTTTGTGCTATGCGCCTAATTGATTTAGGTATTGCTCTTGGCTCTGCAGTGTCAATGGCAAAGGAGCTCTGCATCGATAATCGTATTATGTACACAATTGGTGTGGCAGTAAAAAAACTTGGCCTCCTTCCAGGACAAGTTATCCTTGGGATTCCTCTAAGTATAAAAGGAAAAAACATCTTTTTTGACAGAAAAACTTAAAAAAAGAAGATGTAGATGTCAGTGAAAGTAAAAATTTGTGGATTAACGAGAGCAGAGGATATACATATAATAGAGAGCTATCCAGTAGATTATTTAGGATTTATAATGTACCCTCCCTCTCCAAGATATGTAGGAAAGGATTTAAAACATCTATTATCTTTTCCCAAAAAAACCAAAAAAGTAGTTGTCTTTGTTAATCCATCCTACGAAGAGGTTAAAAGGGCCTTAGATTTCGGTGCTGATTTGATTCAACTTCATGGAGAAGAATCACCAGAGCTTGCCAAAAAAATAGGATTAAACAAAATTATTAAGGCCCTTCGCATTAAAAATGAGTTAAATTTAGAAGAATTAAGAATCTGGAAGGATTGTTATGCTCTATTGTTAGATACTTATAAAAGAGGAGTTCCTGGAGGAACAGGGGAAACTTTTAATTGGGAATGGGCTCGTCTTACGGTAAACGCTGGATATAGAATTTTTTTAGCTGGTGGAATAACCCCTGAAAATGTGCTCTTGGCTATAGAAAAAGTTAAACCCTATGCCATAGACCTATCCTCAGGGATTGAAAAAAGTCCAGGAGTGAAAGATCCTGCAAAAGTAAAATTACTATTTGAAAGACTAAAGGTGGTAAGACCTACCACCACTGGTTCTTAAGCTCACCCAAAGCCAAAACCTCTTCCCCCACCGCATGAACCTCCTCCTAACCCAAAAGACCTTCCCCAGGAAGTAGAAAAAGTAGAATACTCTTTCTTTACCTTACTTGAACCACAATAAGGGCATTTCACCATCTCTTCATCTTCTTTAGTAAAACATAAAGCCTCAAAAAGTTTTCCACAATTCTCACATTTAAACTCATAGATAGGCATAGCTAACACCTCCTTTTTTTGTTAATTAGTTTACTAAAATATTAAGAATTTTTTAGAAAATTTCAACCCAGCCTATAAGTGAGGACGCACTATCCTGGGATTTTAATTTTAATTAAGGTGAAGAAAACCCTATCATAGAGCTTATTAATTCACCCATTATTTACATTGCTGGTAAGGC
>JBKBRL010000278.1:0-1368 GCA_046292115.1 Caldimicrobium sp. | reverse complement strand
AAAAAATAGCCCAATTTTTACAATCGGATAAGGTAGGCGCTATACCAACGGAGACTTTTTATGCTTTGGCATGCAATCCCTTTTCAGAAAAAGCTTTAGAGAAGCTCTTTTTTTTAAAAAAAAGAGATCCCAATAAACCTATTCTGCTTTTACTTGGAAGTTTGGATGATTTATCTTTAGTTGTTTCTCGGATACCTTCATTAGCCTTGAAATTAATTAAAAATTTTTGGCCGGGCCCTTTAACTTTGGTCTTGCCTGCAAGAAAGGAACTTCCTAAATTGCTTACGGCCAATCTTAATACTATTGGAGTAAGGCTCTCCTCTTGTGAGATCACAAGAAAGGTAGCTCAGGCTTTTGGAAAACCAATTACTGGCACAAGTGCTAATCTTAGTGGAAGTTTACCCTGTAAAAACCCAGAAGAAATTGCCAAAGGTTTTCCAGCTATAGATTTCATCTTAGATGACGGAGATATTAAAAGTGAAAAACCATCCACAGTGGTTGAAATTTTGGATAGGAAGATAAAACTTATTAGGGAGGGAGTTATCCCTTTTGAGGAAATATTAAAAGTAGCAGAAGGGGAAGGCCGATGAAAATTGCTCTCTGTGGAAAGGGTGGAGTAGGAAAAAGCTCTATTTCAACCTTGCTTGCTCTTTCCTTTTTGGAAGCAGGGTATAAAGTGTTGGCAATTGATGCAGATCCAAGCCCTCATTTGGCAAGATTATTAGAGATAGAAGAAGAAATAACACCAATCTCTGAGATGACAGACCTATTGGCAGAAAGAGCTGAAAAGGTTGGGCCCTATTACACATTAAATCCTAAAATAGAGGACTTGCCAGAGAAATTTGTCGTTAAAAAAGATGGTTTAAGATTAATGGTTTTAGGAGCAATCAGAACAGCTGGAGGAGGGTGTGCCTGTCCAGAACAAACTGTATTAAGACGGCTACTCACTTATCTTCTTCTTACTGCAAGAGAAGTAGTTATCGTAGATATGGAGGCAGGAGTTGAACACTTTGGAAGGGCAACCCTTACCCCTATAGACTTACTCTTAGTAGTAGTTCAGCCTTTTAAAGGAAGTGTGGAAACAGGAAAACAAATTATTAAATTAGCTCAAGAATTAAAAGTGAAAAATTTTTTTGTGTTGGGAAATAAGGTGAGAAAAAAGGAACAAGAAGAATATTTAAAAAAGGAGTTTAAAGAAAAATATTTGGCTTCTCTTACAAGAGATGAAGAATTAGAAGAGCGAGAGTTTCAAGGAAGGGGACTTTGGGATTATAGGGGATTAGCTTATCAAGAGGTTGAGGAGTTAAGAAAAAAAATAGAGGAGTTTTTTAGTGCAGCTTCCTGATATTCAAAATCTTAGCCCAGAAG
>JBKBRL010000277.1:0-1423 GCA_046292115.1 Caldimicrobium sp. | reverse complement strand
AAAGATTTCTTTATAAAGGAAGGTTTTCAGGTTTATGAAGTTTGGACTGGTGATTACGATTTGCCAGGTACTTTCATAGAATTAATGCTAAAGAATTTGGAAACCTTTAAAATCATATTAAATTGCCACTAAGGAGTGAAAAAAAGTATGCGTACAACTTTAAAATTAAAAATTTTAATAGTAATAATTTTAACTGTTTTTGCAGGGGTATTACTCCTTCCTACTTTTGTTTCAGAGCTACCTAATTGGTTTTCTAAATATATTCATAAAGGTAAGCTTAAGCTCGGATTAGATTTAAAAGGTGGAGTACATTTAGTATTAAAGCCAGATTTAGAAAAGGCACTACAAAATCAATTTGAAAATATATTTAGAGACCTTAACCAAGAGCTTGCCAAAAAAGGTATAATCTTTGAGGGAGAAATTCAAGGCTACACCCTTTATTTAAAATTAGATAAAGCAGAAGATGGGACAATTTTCAAAGAAGAGGTTCTACCAAAATTTAAAGAACTAAACCTTATAAGTGAAAAAAAAGAGGATAAGAAAAGTGTTTTTCTTTTAGGGCTATCGGAGGAGAGGCAAAATTTTATTAGAGATAATTTGGTGAATCAGCTGCTTGAGGTTTTAAGAAACAGAATAGATCAATTTGGGGTAGCCGAACCTATTATTACTAAACAAGGGAAAGATAAAGTAGTAATACAATTGCCAGGGGTAAAGGACCCTGAACGGGCTTTAAGAATAATCGGCCAAACAGCTCAACTAGAATTCAAACTTGTAGATGAAGACACTATGAAAAGAATAGACCTGCCTTCACTCCTCGCATTGATCTCAAAGGAAGAGAGGATAAGGGATCCTAATAATCTTGAAGAATGGAGGAGCCAATTAAAACCTTATCTTCCACCAGACACAGAATTTTACTTTGAGATAACTAAGGATAGAGAAACAGGAAAGATTATAAAAATACCCCTCTTACTTAAAAGGGATACTTTACTTACTGGTGAATTCGTAAGAAATGCACAGGTTCGAATAGATCCTTATTTTAATGAACCCTATGTGTGGGTTCAGTTTAATGAAAGGGGAGCAAAAGTCTTTGAGGCTATAACCTCTGCTTATGTAGGGAAAAGATTGGCTATTGTGTTAGATGATGTGGTAAGGTCTGCACCTGTTATTAGGGAAAAAATTACAGGTGGAGAAGCTCAAATTACTGGTTCTTTTACTATGGAAGAAGCTCAGGATTTAGCTTTAGTTTTAAGAGCAGGTGCGCTTCCTGCACCAGTAAAAATTCTACAAAATATAACTATTGGTCCTTCCTTAGGTAGAGATTCTATAGAAAAAGGAATTAAAGCAGGTATAATCGGGGCAGCAAGTGTTATCTTTTTTGCTATTCTTTATTATAAAGGTTCTGGTGTCATTGAAGTTATCGCCC
>JBKBRL010000276.1:0-1430 GCA_046292115.1 Caldimicrobium sp. | reverse complement strand
GCTGGCTCAGCTATTTTTGAAAAAAGAGACTATAAGCAAGCTATTTTAGAGTTAAAATCTCCCATATAAGGCGAATACTCTTTATCCCATCCCTGTAAAGACTAAAGAATAATACACCCCACAAACTAAAGAAAAGACTTCCCTTAAAGAATATTTCTAAGCTCATAAAAAATAATAGAAGTAGAATAATAAAAGACTCTTCCTGGGCATGAAGAGGCGAACTCTTAGCAAGGCCTTTACGGAAAAAATAGAAAGAAAGAGCCAAGATAATTATCCAAAAAAGCTTTTCTGCTATAGGAAAAACTATGAGAAGCGTTAGGTTGAATAGAAGGGATAAAAAGGACTTTGTGAGAAGAAGGTTACCTATATCTATATTCTTTAGAGCTTTTCTTACTCTATAAAAATAAGGGAAAGCTGAAAGGTAACTAAAAATGGCTACAAACCATAAAAGATAATGAGTAAGGAAAAGAAGTTCTTTCTTTAAAATACTTATTAGAATAGCTAAACCTGCTAAGGACATCTGAAAAAAAGTTTTAAATCTTGCAATATTTACTACTCGCATTTCTTCCGGGAACAAGCTTCTAAAAAGGGCTACAAAAATCTCTCTACTTAAAAGTAGAGCTACAGGAACAAAGGGAAAATAATTTAAATAAACCAAAGTTAAAAAAACTACTGTTACAAAGATTTTATCTGCCACAGGATCCAAAAGGGCTCCCAAGGGGGTAATTTGCTTTCTTTTGCGGGCTAAAAATCCATCAATATAATCCGTTGCCCCTAATAAGGAGCCAAGCCCTAAAGAAAATACCTTGGCTAAATATCCTTCTAAAAATAATAATGCTACAGGAAGAGGTAAAAGAAAAATTCTAAAAAGGGTTATTTTATTAGGACTTATTTTCTCTATAATACCCTTAGGATTTTCTTTAAAAGAATCCTTCCAGGAGCTTTCTATTTCAATCTTTGAATATCCATTAGACATTTATAAAGCCTATTTAGTCCAACTTTATCAAATTTTTTCTCTTTATAATAATACTCAGAATAAATTTTGACAAATTCCAAACTTTTTTCCTTTAAATCTGTCTCTTTAATATGGTAGACAAGCTCAAATAAACCCTCACTCTCCTTCCTTTTATATCCTCTCTTTTCTAAGATCTTTAGAAATTTTTTAAGTATTTTCTTCTCTTTTCTTTCCGAAAAAATATTTTTAACACCAAGTAAGATAAGAATAATTAAAAAAGCCAAAATAAGAAGAACCAGAAATACCTTTAAGTTTTTATTCGTAGTAAAATTAAAAAGACCTCTAAACTCAAAAGGTTTTCTCTCAAAATTTTTTGAGAGCTGAAAAGTTAACACTTTCTTTATTACATCAAAAAATTCTTTTTGCTTGTGTAAATCATAATCTACTATAAAGCGCACATAGTAAAAATTTATCG
>JBKBRL010000275.1:0-1431 GCA_046292115.1 Caldimicrobium sp. | reverse complement strand
TTTTTCTAAGAATGCCTTCGATAGGTCCTCTTCTAAATATGCTGCACCCCCAGCTCCGCAGCAAGAGGGAAGTCTAAGATAATCCTCTACTCTATTATTAAAATTATTTACCACAAACTCTTTAATTTCTTTCTCTTTAAAAGCTGGGCAGGGAATATGTAAAAAGGCATTATCTAGCACCTTTTTAAAGTCTTCCTTAGTAAATTCTTGCAAAATATGTGATATTTCAAAATTTTTCCCATAGCTTTTAAAGACCTTATAACAATTGGTGCAACCAGTGATGACTTTTTTTATTTGATAAAAGGAAAACTTTTTATTAAAATCTATCCAAGCATTTTCTATAGTATCTTTATCTCCATTTTGATAGACGGGATCAAAGCAACAATCTAAAACCAACCCTACCCTTTTTTTCCCATATTTCTGTTCTAAAAACTTTAGCAAGAATCCCACTAATTTTGGAGAAGAACCAGAAAGGCTACAGCCAGGCCAAAAAACTATTTCACCTTTCTCCCAATGAGAAAAGGGAAAAGAGTGCCCTCTTTTCACAAAGGTATAGGCATTTTTTAAAATATTCTCTGCAAAAAAGTTCTTTTCTTTAATGAGCTCTTCTTTAAGATTATAAAGAGCTTCATGAGGATTGGCCTTTTCTTTACAAACTAAACTACAGGCACCACAGTTTGTACAATAAAAAACCTCCACACTTTTTTTTTCTTAAAATATCAGAAGGTAACCCATATTTCTCTAAAAAGGGACATAAATTCTTACAAACTCCGCAATCTGAACATTTCTCTAAAAAAATTTCTCTTTTCTTTTCCATAGGACTACTTTTTTAGAGAATCTTCAAAATAAAAGAGGGGCAAGATTAGGCCCCTCTTTTTAAAAAGTTTAAAAGTGTTTATTGTGTCTTTTCTAAAAGTTCAGGATAGGGCCAGCCTGCCATACCACCCTTAAGAATAAATAATCTGCTCTCTGGAACTCCTTTTGATTTAAGATAATCGTATGTATTCTGAGCTCCGCTCCTTCCCCTTGGGCAAATAATTACAACAGGATCATTAGATTTTTGGATAATGGGAAGAGCTTTGTCAATTCTCTTCTTCAGCTCATCAGTATTTGCTGGAAAGGCATTAGTTTCAATGGCTCCCTTAAAATGACCCTTTACAAAATCATCATGAGGTTGGATGTCAACGATAATTACTTTTTTCCCACTGGTTAGCCACTTCTTAAACTCCTCTGGTTCAATAAAATTAGTTGCCAAGGCTTTACCATAAAAAAGGAACATCTTACACCTCCTACTTTTTGTTTTTTGTGATTCTCTTATTACTCCTTTAGATTTTTATGATAATTCAAAATTTTGTAAATTTCTTTTTAAAAATTTACAATAGGTTGTAATATTAATGTAGTATTAAACTATAAATACTGGCAAAACTTTGT
>JBKBRL010000274.1:0-1455 GCA_046292115.1 Caldimicrobium sp. | reverse complement strand
GTGTTTAAGGCATTGAATTTTAAAGTTTAGGATTAGAAAGATTAATAATGGAATTGGAAGAAATTAAAAAAAGAATTAAAGAAAAAGAAAAATTTTTAAGAGAGAAATATAAGATAAAGCGTATAGCAATATTTGGCTCAAGAGCAAGAAAAGAAGAAAAGGAAGGCAGCGATATTGACATTATTTTGGAATTTTCAGAACCAATTGGATGGGAAATTGTTGAAATAAAGGATTTTTTTGAATCGCTTCTGGATTTACGGGTAGATATTCTCACTTTCAAAGGCGTTTTGAGAAAACCTTCATTTTGGGATTCTATAAAAGAGGATATAATATATCTCTATAAGAGGAACGAAATGGTTAATTTCAACTGATAAAGAGAGTTTAAGAAACGGTATTCCGAAAGTTTAAAGGAAAAAAGTAAAAATATGGAAAAGTTTTAAAGCATTAGGGTTTGACGTATTAGGAAAATGAAAGAAGAGATTATCAAAGAGGTAATACAAAAAATTTTTGAGGAGAATAAAATAAAAATATCAAAAATTCTTCTTTTTGGTTCAAGAGCAAGAGGAGATTTTAAAAAAGGAAGTGATTGGGATATTCTTATTATAACAGAAAACAAACTTCAAAGAGAAAAGAGGAAGGAACTTTCTCACCTTGTAAGAAAAAAACTTGCTGAAGAGTTTATTCCCTGTGATGTGTTAATAAAGTCAAATAAAGAAGTAGAGGAAAGGAAAGATGTTATTGGAAGTGTCATTCGAAGCGCTTTAAAAGAAGGAATATGGTTAAGATAGAAAAAGAAGTAAAAAACTGGATAATTAAAGCATTGAATGATTATAAAACTGCAGAGATATTAATAGCTTTACCAGATGAAGAGATTATTACAGACACTTTATGCTTCCATTGTCAGCAAGCAGTAGAGAAGTTTTTAAAAGCCTTTTTGGTTCATAATAAAATTGATTTTGAAAGAACTCATAGTTTGGAATATTTAATTAAACTGTGTTCTACGGTTGATAAGGATTTTGAAAACCTTTATGAAATTATAAAAAATTTATCAGATTATGCGGTTGAGGTAAGATATCCAGATGAATTCTATATACCCTCTGTTGAGGAAGCAAAAGAAGCATTTAAATCTGCAACTTTTGTTAAAGATTTCATTTTAAAAAAATTAGATATAAAAAGAGCAAGCAAAATGAAATTCCGCTGGGAAACAGAATTTTAAGAGACAGAGATTGGGGAGGCTGGAGGTAAAAGGTGTCAGAGAATTGGTAGCCATAGGCTTTAGCCTGCGAGAAAGAGAAAAGGTAGCCGCAGGCTTTAGCCTGCGAGAGAAATGGAAGGTAGGGTAGTCGCAGGCTTTAGCCTGCGAGAAAATGATATAAATGGACGCTACCAAATTTGTGGGTGCAAAATGAAAGCGCAACTGGTAGCCGCAGGCTTTAGCCTGCGAGAGAGAATAGG
>JBKBRL010000273.1:0-1461 GCA_046292115.1 Caldimicrobium sp. | reverse complement strand
TCTCAAGGGATATTAACTACGGTGAGAAAAAGTAAGGGCTTAAAGATTTCTGCAGCTTGTGGGCACCTTAGTGCCAAACACCTGCAATTTCAAAACCACAATTTTCACAAAACCTTTGTTCCTTCAGCCTGTTCTCTAACACTGTAAAACCATATCTTCTTATTAAAGGGGCTCCACATTTGGGGCAATAGGAATTTTCTTTATCACTTCCCGGAAGGTTCCCCACATAGATAAATTGAAGCCCTTCCTCTTTGCCAATGGTATAGGATCTCTCTAAAGTATCTATAGGTGTGATTGGTTTATTAAGCATTTGGTACCGAGGAAAGAACCTGGAGATGTGCCAAGGTGTTTCAGGCCCAAGTTCATCCCTAATAAAACGCACAAGTGCTCTTAACTCCTTTTCATCATCATTTTCTTGAGGGATAAGTAATGTAGTAATCTCCACCCAAATGCCAACCTTTTTTAGATAAACTAAGTTTTCAAGGACAGGTTTAAGCTTCGCCTTGCATATTTTATGATAAAAATCTTCGGTAAAAGCCTTCAAATCCACATTTATGCCGTGCAAATATTCTTTTATGGCCTCTATAGCCCTTTTGCTCATATACCCATTGGAAACAAAGACATTTTTAAGCCCTTTTTTGGCAGCAAGTTTACAGCAATCCAAGGCAAACTCAAAGAAAATGGTAGGCTCCGTGTATGTGTAAGAAATGCTTTTGGCACCAAGCATTAAAGCACTTTCTACAATGTTTTCAGGAGACCTTGTTTTTCCAGGAAAGTCCCCCGGATAAAGATGAGGATACTGGGAAATTTCAAAGTTTTGGCAAAAACTACATTTAAAATTACATCCTACCGTGGCAATGGAGTAAGAGGTTGAGCCAGGAAGAAAATGATAAAGGGGTTTTTTCTCGATGGGGTCTAAATTTTCTGCCACTACCTTACCATAAACCATTGAATAAAGAACACCCTCTTTATTAACTCTAACTCCACAAAGCCCACTCTTTCCTTCAGGAATAAGACAATGGTGATTACAGAGATGACAGCGTACCTTGTTTTCTTCTAATTTTTCATAAAAGAGTGCTTCCCTCATACCTCCCCCTTTAGTTTATATTAGGCTTTCTTGGAGCTAAAGTCAAGCTAAATATAATTATGGGATTTTATAATAATTTATAATAATTACTATTATCTATCGAATAAGCGGAGCATATTGCAAAGAGAGTTATTCAGGTTATAATCGTTAATTTATGAACAAGTTTTTTGTCATATACACTTTCCTTGGAAGTTTTTTACTCTTATTTTTCTATTCTCATGCAGAAGAAAGGAGGTTATGTGAACAGGTAATTTATGATATAGAGACTTGTGAAAAAATTAAGATGGAAATTAAACCAGCGGTGTGTAGTAGATGTTTTTTAAAATATGAGGAGAACAAACTTTACATATTGCCAACACAAACTTGTCCATCCT
>JBKBRL010000025.1:0-8047 GCA_046292115.1 Caldimicrobium sp. | reverse complement strand
CTTCCAATTCTGCAAAATTGATGCACTGCAGAAAAACCTCCAAAAACTACATGGTCTTCTACCTTTACATGCCCACCTAAGGTAGCATTATTTGACATAATAATAAAATTACCTATTTCACAATCATGAGCAATATGTACATAGCTCATTAACATACAGTTATTTCCTATTTTAGTAACTCCCTTATCCTTGATTGTTCCCCGGTGAATAGTGACAAATTCTCTAATAATGTTATTATCTCCAATTTCTACAAAGGTTTCTTCACCCTTGTAGGCTACATGTTGAGGAGGGGTGCCAATTACAGCAAAAGGCCCGATTTGGTTAAATTTTCCAATGTGAGTATGACTTTCAATATAGGTATGAGCTTTTATTATCGTTCCTTCTCCAATTCTAACTTTAGCTCCAATATAAACATTAGGCCCGATAATTACTCCCTCTTCTAATTCAGCATCCTTATCAATATAAGCGGTTGGATGTATTTTAGTCATTTTCCACCTCAATCATAGCTGCAATAATATCTGCCTGAGCCACAATTTTTTCTCCTACCTTAGCTGTTACTGTGGTTCGGATTATATGACCTTTCCGTTTAAATTTTTCAGCCTCGATGATAAGAGTATCACCAGGATATACAGGGTTTTTAAAACGAACATTTTCTAAACCAGCTAAAACAAATAGTTTATCTCTCCATTCAGGAAAGCATTTTTTTAAATAGATAGCCCCTGTTTGAGCCATCGCTTCTATAATCAAAACTCCAGGCATAATCGGATTTCCAGGGAAATGCCCCTGGAAAAAATATTCATTATGACTTACATGTTTTATAGCCTTAATGTATTCCTTTTCTTGATTTAACTCTAATACCTTATCCACCATTAAAAAAGGGTATCTATGAGGTAGTAATTCCAATATCTCCTTAGCTGAAAGTTCTTTCAAATCTTCCATAGTTCCTCCCGAATTTTTAAAATAAATTCTTCATTTTTTTTAAAAGTATAATATCATAAAAGAAAACCCCTTACAAGAAAAAAATGGAAAAGGAATATCAAGAGTTATTAAATTTAATCCAAGAAGATTTTCCCTTAGTAGAAAGACCATTCGCCGCCTTGGGGAACAAAGTGGGATTAACAGAGGAAGAGGTTATAAGTTTTCTCAAAGCATTAAAAGAAAAGAAAATTTTGAGGCATTTAGGAGCAAGCCCTGATTCTTTGAAACTTGGGCATTTTACCTGCCTATGTGCCTGCCATATACCTGAAGAAAAAATTTTTCTTGCAGAAGAAATAGCCAATCTTCCAGAAGTAACCCATGCCTATTTAAGAGATCACTTTCTAAATTTTTGGTTCACCATAGTTTTGCCTGATAAAAAGGAATTAGAAGATTTTTTAAAAAAACTTAAAGAAAAATATGCCATAGAAATTAAAGCGTTTCCAGCTTTAAAGAAATTTAAAGTCAAAGCAGTTTTTCTCCTTAAAAACTTAATAAAATTATAAACTAAAGATTTTAACTAAGTATTGATTTTCTAAAAAAAGAAATTACTTTTAAAAATAAATAGATAAAAATAACTTTTGGAGTTAGGAATGAAGTTTTTAGAAAAACCTTCCCAAGTTGATTTAACTGTTGATGTGGTTCATCTTATGTGTCCTGTTCATTTGTTAGAGTTAAATGAAGCGATAAAAAAGATAAATCCTGGAGGGGTTTTAGAAATTTTGACGGATTATGATAGAGCCTTAGAGGATATTCCAAGGTGGTGTGAGGTATTTGAGCAAGAATTTCTTGGAGTGGTAGAAGATGGAGATGTTTATAAATTTTACATAAGGAGGAAAAAATGAAAAAAATTTATTTAGACCATATGGCAACAACACCTTGTCATCCCAAAGTAGTAGAAGCCATGTTGCCTTATTTTACGGAAAATTTTGGGAATGCGCTAAGTTCCTATGACCTTGGAGTAAAGGCAAGAGAGGCGATAGAAGAAGCGCGATTTAAAGTGGCAAAGCTTATCAATGCCAGTGAAAGAGAAATTATTTTTACCTCAGGTGGAACAGAGTCAAATAATTTTGCTTTGCGGGGGCTTGCTTATGCCAATCAAAAAAAGGGGAAACATATTATAGTTTCTTTAGTAGAGCATCATTCCATTACCAATCCTGCAAGAATTTTGGAGAAAGAGGGCTTTGAAGTTACCTTTTTGCCTGTTGATCGCTATGGTGTGATAGATTTGAATTTTTTGGAAAAAGCTTTAAAAGATGAAACCATTCTTATATCTATTCAATTAGCAAATCCTGAAGTAGGAACCCTGCAACCAATTCAAGAAGTAGTTCAATTAGCTGAGAGAGTGGGTGCATTAGTGCATACGGATGCAGTGGCTGCTATGGGGCAAATGGAGATAGATGTGGAGACTTTAGGAGTTCATGCATTATCCCTTTCAGCTCACTTGTTTTATGGGCCAAAAGGAGTAGGTGCCCTTTACTTGAGAAAAGGAGTGAGAATTCAGCCTATAATTTATGGCGGAATACAAGAGGGAGGGAAAAGAGGAGGCACTGAGAATGTGCCAGGGATTGTAGGAATGGGAGTTGCCGCTGAGATAGTAAAAGAAAACCTCCCTCTTTGGCAACAGAGAATGAAGATTTTAAGGGATAAGTTAATTCAAGGGCTTCTTGAGAGGATTCCCCATATTCATCTTACAGGACACTCAGAAAAGAGGCTCCCCGGGCATGCAAGTTTTATTGTAGAATTTGTTGAGGGTGAAGCTATGCTTCTTATGTTAGCTATGAAGGGCATTTATACTTCAAGTGGCTCTACTTGTACTTCTAAAGCCTTAAAAGCTTCCCCAGTCCTCTCTTCTATGGGGTTCCCAGCACATCTTATCCAAGGCTCTATTCTCTTTTGCCTTGGTAAAGACACCTCAGAAGAGGATATAGATTATACACTTTCAGAAATGCCTACTGTAGTTGAAAGATTAAGAGAACTTTCTCCTTTTAAAGAAGACTGGAGAGACCAAGAAAAATGGCAAGAAAGTTGTCCTCATCATTAAGCATAAAAGGAGGTAAATTATGTATAATGAGAAAGTTTTAGAACACTTTATGAACCCTAAGAATGTGGGAGAAATTCCAGATGCCGATGGGGTAGGAATTGAAGGAAATCCTGTGTGTGGAGATATGATGTATCTATATATAAAGGTAAAAGATGAGAAAATAGAAGAGATTAAATTCAAAACTTTTGGATGTGCTGCAGCTATTGCCGTCTCAAGTATTTTAACTGAAATGGTTAAAGGAAAAACCATAGATGAGGCATTAAAATTAACCAAAGAGGAAATTGTGAATGAATTGGGTGGGCTTCCTCCTCAAAAAGTACACTGCTCAGTTTTAGGCTTAGATGCCCTTAAAAAAGCCATAGAAGATTACAAGAGCAAAAAATCTTCCTAAAATTTATTCTTCCATAGATCAGGGTAAATCAGGGTTGGAGAAATTTTTCTCCAGCCTTTAATTTGAAAATCAAAAAGTTAAGTAAGAGCAAATAAAACAGTCTAATTATCGTAAAAAAAAGCTATTATTTAGTAAAACTTTTGTTTTAAATTTATAGGAATTATTAATTATATTTATAAATATTTTCTATTTGACTTAAATAAATTATTACATAAAGTTATTAATATATAAAAAATAAGGAGGTGGTTGTATGAGGTATGGTGGATGGTTGAGGGTGTGTAGTTATTTCTTTTTATTTCTTTTTTTGGTTTGCCCAGTCTGGGCAAAGGAACCTGTGAAGAAGGCAAAGACAGTAGATGAATTAATTCAAATGTTTGATTCCTCAAGCTGTAAACAATGCCATCAAAAGGAGTATGAAGAATGGTCAAAAAGTCTACATGCTAAATCTCTTATTGGTACCCCTCGTACCTTAGGTTCCATGGCTGGAACTATTGAAAGTTTATGGAATGAATTTCCCCATTCAGGGGTAAAATCCATTCAAGATTTGACTGCTGATCACCTTATGTTTTGTATGAAGTGTCATGCTCCTCAAGTAAAATATGCAGAGCCTTCAGCGGTTAGAGAGTTAGCTGAACTAATTTTAAAAGCTAGGGATGGAGATGAGACTGCATGGAAAAAGGTAGAACAAGTAAATATTAATTGCTTAATTTGTCATCAAGAAAAGGCAATCGTGCATAAATGGTTAGATGGAGAAGTTGACAGAAATGCTATTTATGGGAAAAAAGAGGGCGCCCATTTTGATGCTAAATATAAAACTTTAAAGAAATCTCCAGTTCTTGGCCAGGCAGTTTTTTGTGGACAATGTCACGGAACAGGACCTAATTTTGAATTTCCTGAACCTTCTCAGTGTGCCACTGCCTATGGTAGTTATCTTCATGCCTATATTCCCTCTGGAGGAGCAAAGACCTGTCAAGACTGCCATATGAGAGAAGATGGATTGGGTCATTTAATGCCTGCTTATAGAGATAAACGGATGGTTAAGAAAGCTCTTGAATATTCCGTTGAAACGAAAGGTTACTATTATCTTCATAAGCCAGGAGATTTAAGACCTACGGCAAGAATTATAGTTAAAATGAAAAGCAAAGCAGGACATAGAATACCAGATGGCTGACCTTCTCCAAACAAGCTGGTCCTTGAGGTGACCGGCAAAACTCCTGATGGAAAAGTAGTCTTTTCTGATATGAAGGTGTATATGCCTATGGCAGCTGGATTTGATAGAGATAACAAGATGGCTTTTGGAGCACATAGAAAAACTGGCTATATGGTGGATACTTCCCTTCAACCAGGTCAAGAAAAGGTGGAAATTTTTGAGTTCTATTTCCCTTATGAAGATGTAGAGAAAGAGGGGAAGAAAACTCGTCAAATTAAAGCTAAGGAAGTGGATGTAGAAATTCGTTTATGGTATTTACCCAGTGCTGCTGCTGAGAATTTAGATAAACTTGTAGCTGATAAAGATAAATTTTTATTCTTTGAGGAAAAGAGAAAGATAAAGGTTAATTAATAGCCTTAAGATTTGGGGGCTTTAGGCCCCCTTTTTAATTTTATAAACACATAAAGGCTTATAAGAATTAAGCAAAAAATAATTACTCCGTATGATCCCTTTTGTAAATATTCCTTCAACATAGCTTCATTTTTTCCAAAGTAATAACCAATTACTCCTAAAAAAGTGCACCAAAGAAAGGCCCCTAAGGAGGTATAAATACTAAAAAGAAATAAAGACATCTTTGCAAAACCGGCAGGGATAGAAATAACATGTCTTAATCCAGGAAGAAGGCGTCCTATGAAGGTACTAATGTGCCCATGATTATGCCAAAATCTCTCCATCTTAAGAAAAGAAGCTTCTGTAAGTAAGATGTAAAAACCATATTTGCGGAGAAATTTTAAAAAAGCAGGTCTTCCAAATTTTAAAGCAAGAAAATAGTTAAAGAGAGCTCCTGCCAAACTTCCAAAAGTGCCAGCAAAGATTACTCCCCAGAGAGAGAGTTTGCCTTGTGAAGCTAAATATGCTGCTGGTGGAATAATTATTTCACTTGGAATAGGAAATAAGGTTGATTCAAGAGCCATAAGAAAGAAGACACCTAAATAGGAGCTTTTTTCAAACCAGGCTAAAAAGTATTGGACTAACTCTTTAATCCAAAAAATTAGTGTTTCCATAATAGGGGATTAATTTTAATTTATCCTATTTAAAATACAAGTGTTTACCTTCCGTAACCTTCAATACTTAAAATTACCCTTGCTGATAAAAAAGACAGAGCGATTTTTTGGTATTAGTCAAAATTTAAAATTCCAAATATTTATATATTCCTATCAAGAGATTATGGAACTTTTGCAAAAGAACAAGAACCCAGTAGTCTCAAGATTAGCTTAGTGTATTTTTTTAAAAACTTGCAAATTTTTCTAAAAGAGATTTAATAAAGTTAATTTAAAGTTTTTTATTTAAGGAGGTGTGTCCTATGATTATTTTTCTTGAGCCAAATATCACCCAAGAATCTCGAGAATTTAAAGATTTGATGGAATATTTAAATCGATTTCCCCACTTGCAGATAAAGGTTATGGAGCACAAAGGGGTAACACGGAACCTGATAGAAGTTCATCTTATAGGGGAGGATTATATGGTATCCCAAGAGGAGGTAGAAAATTTACCTGGTGTGGAGAAAGCGATTAAAGTGACTGCAAAATATAGATTGATAGGAAGACACGGTGCTTTAGTAGATTTTGGTTTTGAATACATGGGTTTGCAGTTTAGTCAGGAGAGTTTTCATGTTTTTGCAGGTCAATGTGCTGTAGATACCTATGAAAACGCCGAAGCTCTATTTAAGGCTTTAAAGGAAGTAGGTCTTTGTTGTGCAAGAATGGGGGCCTATAAACCACGGACATCACCTTATGATTTCCAAGGACATGGAAAGGCTTGTTTGCCTTGGCTTTTTGAGTTGGCAGGAAGATATGGGATTAAAGTTATAGCTATGGAAGTGCTTGCACCCCATCATATAGAGGAAATAAAAGAAAGTTTGGAAGAAGCAGGAAATCCCTGTGGGGTTATTTTACAAATTGGGACACGTAATGCTCAAAATTTTGAGCTCCTAAAAGAGGTGGGGAAACAACAAGAGTTTCCAGTACTCTATAAGAGAGGATATGGATTATCCTTGGAAGAAAGCCTTAATGCCGCAGAATACATAGCTTCTGAGGGGAATACTAAAATTATTTTTTGTTTAAGAGGGGTAAGGACTCATTTAGGAGATCCCCATAGAAATTTAGTAGACTTTGCCCATGTGCCAGTAGTAAAGCGGCTTACTCGATTACCAGTATGTATCGATCCTTCCCATCCAATAGGTTCTAAGGTAAAAGCTCCTGATGGCATAAGAGATATTTATCATGCTACAGCTCAAGGTGTAATAAGTGGAGCTAATGCCGTATTGGTGGAATTTCATCCTCAACCTGAAAAAGCCTTGTGTGATGGACCTCAAAGCCTACCCCTTTCTGAATTACCCTTATTTTTGGATTATGTGCAAAAGGTGAGAGAAACCTATTTGGAACTAAAAAATTTGGTGCGTTCTTATTCATCTTAATAGGGGGCTAAAATGAGAGTAAGTCCATATATATTTAGAGAATATGATATTAGAGGAAAAGTAGGTGAAGATTTTACAGAAGAGGTAGTTTTTTTAATAGGTAAAGCTTATGGTACTATCATTACGAGAAAGGGAGGAAAAAAAGTAGTCTGTGGAAGAGATGGGAGATTATCTGGAAAGGCTCTTCAAGAAGCTTTAATTAATGGAATTCTTTCCACAGGTGTAGATGTAGTAGATATAGGTATTACACCTACTCCAGTTATGTATTTTTCTTTGTTCTATTTAGAAAAGGTAGATGGGGGGATACAAGTTACAGGGTCACATAATCCACCAGAATATAACGGGCTAAAAATTTGTGTAGGAAAAGATACTATTTATGGAAAAGAAATCAAAGGATTGGGAGAATTGATAGAAAAGGAGGACTTTGAAAAGGGGCAGGGGAATTATTCAACTATAGAAATAATAGAAACCTATGTGGATTATCTTTTAAAAAATATACAATTAAAAAGACCTCTAAAATTAGCACTTGATCCAGGGAATGGTGTTTGTGCTCTAACGGCCCCTATTATTTTTAAAAAGCTTGGCTGTGAAATAGAATGTCTATATTGTGAAGTGGATGGAACCTTTCCAAATCATCATCCAGACCCTGTGGTGCCTGAAAACTTAATAGATCTTAAGGAGATCGTCCTTGGAAAAAAGTTAGAAGTAGGATTTGGCTACGATGGAGATGGAGATAGACTGGGAGTAATTGATGAAAAGGGAAATATTATTTGGGGTGATCAGCTACTAATTATTTTTGCTGAGGAGCTTTTAAAAAGACATCCTAATGCCAAAATCATTGGTGAGGTGAAATGTTCTCGGGTAATGTATGAGAGAATATCCCAATTGGGTGGAATTCCCATTATGTGGAAAACAGGTCATTCTTTGATTAAAAATAAAATGAAAGAAACAGGAGCCTTATTAGCTGGGGAGATGAGTGGACATATCTTTTTTGCGGATAGATGGTTTGGC
>JBKBRL010000272.1:0-1475 GCA_046292115.1 Caldimicrobium sp. | reverse complement strand
CAACAAGCTTCACTAAAGCCTCCTTTATAGGAGCAATTTAAAAAGCGCTGTCAGGAAAAGATTAAATAACCCCAAAGGAATTAATACTTTCCATCCCAAACTCATCAATTGGTCATATCTATAGCGAGGAAGGGTTGCTCTAACCCAAATATAAAAGAAAAGCAACACATAGAGTTTCAAAAGAAACCAAATAAAGGGAAGCCCTGGTATAGAAAAGGGTCCTAAATAACCGCCTAAAAAACAGGTTACTGCTAAAGCACTCATAACGACCATTCCAAAATATTCAGCTAAATAAAATAGGGCAAAGCGAATTCCACTATATTCTGTAAAATAACCGGCAACAAGTTCAGTTTCTGCCTCAGGCAAGTCAAAGGGAACTCTATTTGTCTCAGCAAAGGCGGAAACCATAAAAACAAAAAAAGCTATGATTTGTGGTATAGCATAGATTTTATAAGGTGTGGAACTTTGGGCCTTCACTATGTCTTGCAAGTTAAAAGATCCTGCCATCAAGACTACAGATAATAAAGCAAGGGACATAGCAATTTCATAACTAATCACTTGAGCACTTGACCTTAAAGCTCCCAAAAAGGAATATCTAGAATTAGAAGCCCACCCTGAAAGGATAACACCATAAGCACTCAATGAACTTAAAGCTAAAATAAAAAGGAGTCCCACATTTAAGTTACTTAAAACAAACCCCTCCCAGAGAGGAATCAAAGCGAGGCCTGTTGCTGCACAAACTAAGGATATAAGAGGAGCTATTTTAAATATTGGCTTATCCACAAAAGGATGGATTATGTCCTC
Source organism: Caldimicrobium sp. (assembly GCA_046292115.1). Lineage (GTDB taxonomy): Bacteria > Desulfobacterota > Thermodesulfobacteria > Thermodesulfobacteriales > Thermodesulfobacteriaceae > Caldimicrobium. The sequence goes on along the minus strand of JBKBRL010000272.1, from coordinate 671 downwards.
TTTTTGTATTAACTTTAAAACATCAGCAATAGGCTGAAGAAGTCCTCTTGGTCCAACTCGATTTGGACCAAGCCTTTGTTGCATCCTAGCAATAACCTTTCTTTCAGCATAAGTTAAGTACGCAACATGTAGGAGCCCCAATACAATAATGATCAGAGAGGAAAGTAATAAAATAATCGGATTACTTAAACCTTGTTCCATCCCCCTCCCCAAAAGAAAAAAACTTTCTATCTGTCAGAATCGCCTAATACTACATCTAATGTCCCTATAATCGCAATTAAATCTGCAATCATATGTCCTTTAGTAAGGACAGGTATGGCAGATATATGTACAAAAGAGGGTGTTCTAATCCTTAATCTCCAAGGTTTATTAGATCCATCACTAACTACATATACCGCCAACTCTCCCTTAGGAGATTCTATACTTGCAAAGGCTTCCCCTGGTGGAACAATGGGAACCTCTTTTCCTGTAAAGATAAATCCCTTTTTAGGATGGGGCTTTGGTTCTGGCTCCCTCATCTTGTCAGGAATTAAAAGATCTGGTGCATTCTCTGCTACTATGGGTTCTCCCTCCGTCTCTGATAATTTATCTAAACATTGTTTTATAATTCTGTTAGATTGTCTCAATTCTTGCATTCTAACTCGGTATCTGTCATAGGTATCACCATTTTT
>JBKBRL010000271.1:0-1512 GCA_046292115.1 Caldimicrobium sp. | reverse complement strand
ATGCTTAAATCAGCTTTTATCCCATAATCAGAAAGTACCTTTACTAGACCTCTTTCTATTTTTAAAATAAAATTTTTTACTCCTTCCACTTTAAAAATTAAATAACCCACTAATTGACCTGGACCATGGTATGTAATATCTCCACCCCTATCAACTCTAAAATACTCTATTCCTAATTCTTTTAATTCAGACTCTGTTTTCAATAGATTCGATTCTTTTCCAAACCTTCCTGAAGTAATTACAGGGTAGTGTTCTAAAAGAATCAAGACATCATTGATTACATTATTTACTCTTAAAGTATGAATTCTTTTTTGTAAATCCAACGCTTCTGTATATTTAATTGGATTAAGAAAATTAATTACTAATAGTTTTCTCATGAGTTATCTTAAGTTTAAAACTTTCTTTTTTATAGTATTTTTTAATAATAAAAACATAAAAATTAGCTATAGCTTTTAAGGAAATATCTATAGCCATAGCAATCCATGCTCCTACTAAACCTAAATTTAATTTAACTCCCAATAAATAGGCCAAAGGTATTCTTATGAACCACATCCCTACCCCACTAAAAATCATTGGAATTTTAGAAAAGCTCGCACCCCTTAAAGACCCTGACATTACATTTGCTGTGGCTAATAAAGGTTGAATTATAGCAATAATTCTTAAAACAGAGGAAGCATACTTTATCACTTCTCTATCCCTTGTAAATATCTGAACTAAATATTCTGGAAAAAAGAATAAGACTAAACCTACGCTTCCCATAAAAATTACTGCCTTTCTCCAAGATTCTAAAGATGCTAAAAGAGCTTTCTTATCATCATCTGCTCCTTTATACTGACCAACCAAGGCTGTAGCTGCTACTCCAAAAGCAAAACCAGGCTGAAAAGAAATTGCTTCTACGTTCAAAGCCACCCTATGAGCTGCATAAACCTTTGTACCAAGGCTTAAAACAATAGTCGCATAAAGTAATGCTCCAACATTGAATAAAAGCTGTTCTAAGGAAGTAGGAATACCTACTCTTAATATATGGCCACTTCTTTCTCTATCTAAAGATAAATCAAAATCAAATTTATACTTTAAAAAATCCTCTCTTCTGTAAATAATAATAAAAAGCAAAATCACCCCTAAAAATCTTGAAATACTTGTGGCTAAAGCTGCACCTGAAACTCCCATCTTAGGGAATCCTATCCTCCCAAAAACAAAGAGATAATCAAGTATAATATTTAAAGAATTAGAAACTACGCTTATATAAAGAGGAGTTCTAGCATCTCCTGCTCCTCTTAACGCAGAGGAAATTATAGACATATATACTACTAAAAAGCTAGGTATAAGAATATACTTTAAATAAGAAGAAGCCTCTTTAAATAATTCACCTTTCGCACCTAAAAAGATAAGTAATCCATCCGTACCAAAGAATCCAAAGATAGAAATAAAAACAGACAAATATAACCCTAATACTAGAGAATTTTTAAGATATTTTACTGTTTCCAAATATCTTTTAGCTCCAATACTATA
>JBKBRL010000270.1:0-1535 GCA_046292115.1 Caldimicrobium sp. | reverse complement strand
TGACACTTTAGCTAAGGAGTATAGAAAAGTTGGTATCAATAGAATAAGCTTAGGGGTTCAGACTTTTCAAGAGAGAGGATTAAATTCTCTAAAGCGCGCACATAGTGTTAGAGAAATTTATTTAGCTTTGGAATATATATACAGAGCAAACTTTTCCAATTTTTCCTTAGATTTTATCTATGGATGGCCTGGTCAAGGTTTAAAAACTTTAGAAAAAGATTTAAATATAATTTCAAATATTAATCCTCCTCATCTTTCTTTTTATGAGCTAACCATTTATCCTAATACCCCCTTTTATAAAATTTACGGAAAAAACCCAAACTTTTTGCGAGAAGAGAGAATGATAAAACTTTCTAAATTTCTCAAGAGCTATTTAAAAACCAATGGCTACAGGCATTACGAATTATCTAATTATGCAAAGCCTGGATATGAAGCAAGGCATAATTTATATTACTGGCGAGGAAAAAATTATCTTGGTCTTGGTGCGGGAGCTGTATCAAGGATTGGAAATGTGCGATTCCAAAATGTGAAAAATTTAGATCACTATTACAGCGCTTTATTAAAGGAAAATAGACTCCCCCATTATGTTCTTGAAAAGTTAGATTCTTTAGCAGAATGCAAAGAAAAAATTTTTATGGGGTTGAGGCTAAAGGAAGGCATAGATCTTTCTGAGATAAATTCTCTTGGGTACCATATAGAAGATGAAGCTATTAACTATTTAATGAAGAAAAAAATTCTTGAGAAAAATGAAAGGAGAATTTATTTAAGTGAAAAAGGTAGTTTTTTACATAATCAAGTGGTAAAATTTTTATGGAGGTTTTTAAAAAAGTTATCATGAAAGTGCATTTTATTGGAATTGGTGGAATTGGAATGTCTGGTGTTGCTGGTTTAGCAAAAAGTTTAGGTTTTCAAGTAACAGGTTCTGAAGATAAGACACTTTATTCTCCGTCCTTAGAGATATTAAAAGATTTAGATATAGAGGTGCTTAAGGCAAAGGAAGAAAACATAGAGCATATTAGACCTGATATTGTTGTAGTGGGTAATGCGGTAAAGAAAGATCATATAGAGGTGCAAAGTGCTCTGCAAAGAAACATACCACTTTTATCTTTTCCTGAGTTTATTGAAAAATATTTGCTTCTCCATAAAAAATCTTTAGTTATCGCGGGTACCCATGGCAAAACGACCACTTCTGCTCTATTAAGTTTTATATTAGATTACTTAGGAGAAGAGCCCACTTTTTTAGTGGGTGGTGTGTTAAAAAATTATAAAAAAAATTATAAATTCGGTACCGGTCCCTGGGTTGTTTTAGAGGGCGACGAATATCCTTCTGCTTTTTTTGACCCTAATCCTAAATTTTTTCATTATAATCCCTTTGGCTTAGTATTAACCAGTTTAGAATATGATCATGTTGATGTCTACAAGACCTTTGAGGATTTAAAAGAAGTATTTTTGAAATTAATCCAAATGGTTCCTAAGGAGGGTGTAATTGTTTATTCATTTGATGATAAGGAATTACGAAAAATTTTTCAGACTCT
>JBKBRL010000269.1:0-1537 GCA_046292115.1 Caldimicrobium sp. | reverse complement strand
AAGTTTCTGGAAATAACGCAGGATCATCCCTTAGGTTATCTTTATCATCATTTTATCTTGCGATCACTAAAACAAGCAAAATATACCCCACAAAACGTAGGACATTTTGGTTTGGCTTCAGCTTGTTATTGTCATTTTACCTCTCCTATTCGAAGATATCCAGATTTAGTAGTACACCGCACATTAAAAAGTGCTTTACGCAAAGAGAAACCACCTTATAAAGAAGAAGACTTAGAAGAGATGGGCAAATATCTCTCCAAACAAGAAAGAATCGCAGAAGAAGCAGAAAGAGAGGTATTGAAAAAATTTCAGTGCTTTTTTATGAAAGATAAAGTAGGTGAAATTTTTGAAGGAATAATTTCAGGTGTTACAGCCTTTGGTTTTTTTGTAGATTTAACAGACTTTTTGGTTTCTGGAGTTGTGAGAGTGGTTGACCTTGTGGATGATTATTATGTATTGGACGAAAAAGGAATTTCATTAATAGGTAAAAATAAGGGAAAAGTTTATCAAATGGGGCAAAAAGTAAGAGTAAAAATAAAAGATGTAGATTTACGTAAGTTTCAAATCAATTTTCTTTTAGTGAATTAATTTAAACTGCTTCTATATAGATTTTTTTTTTGAAATTCAAGCTGGAATTTTTTTTCCAAAGGTAGTCAAAGCCAAACTTAGATGGAGAACCCCTTTTAACCCTTGAATTTTATCAGCTAACTCCCTAATTTCCTGGGCTCGGCCCTTAACTAAGATAACTTCCAAACACCTCTCGTGATCTACATGAATATGTTGGGTTGTAATAATTTTATCGTAATAATCATGCTGAAGGTCTAAAAGTTTGTTTGAAAGCTCCCTTTGATGGTGATCATAAAGATAAGCTATGACTCCTGCAACTGGTTCTTTTGATTCTCTCCATTCCTCTTCTACTAATTTTTGCCTAATTAAATCTCTTATTGCCTCTGATCTATTTGCATAATGTTTTCTTTCAATATACTCATCAAAGGCTTTAAGTAATTCTTTAGGAATGGAGACTCCAAACCTTGTTATCTCTTCCATAAATAATATTTTAATCCAAATTTTTAATTATACAATACCACTTGATCTCTTGTGAAGTCTTAAGTTTTTAGTTTTATATTGGTTATTTTACATCTTAGTCTATTTTAAGATTATCCACACAAGAAAGGAAGGTTGTTTTTTTAAAAAAGTATTTTATAATAATCACATAGCAACGAGAACAGATTTCGGGGCGTAGCGCAGCCTGGTAGCGCACCTGCCTTGGGAGCAGGGGGTCGGCAGTTCAAATCTGCCCGCCCCGATAAAAATATTTAATAATAACTCCAAGGGTTGCGCCCGTAGCTCAATTGGATAGAGCATTGGACTACGAATCCAAAGGTTGCAGGTTCGAGTCCTGCCGGGCGCACTTTCTTTTTGCCCTTTACCCCACGCCCACCATAGAGTATAAAGCCAACCATACAAGGCCAGGGAGGAACCCAGGATGTGGGCGCTGCTCCCCGCGCTATTCATGGGCTGGGCCTTGGGCGCCAAC
>JBKBRL010000268.1:0-1587 GCA_046292115.1 Caldimicrobium sp. | reverse complement strand
TAAAGCAGAATTTGTGAAAGCTATGTCTATACCATATACTTTAAAATCTCTTTTTTTATTTAAAACTATAACATTATTAGGATTGGCAAGAATTTCGTAGAGATCCTCAACAGCTAATGGATCAAAAACAGCGATAACTGGAAAACGTCCCACAAATTCTCTTTCAAAGCCATAATTCACCAAATCTTCAGGAGTTACGAATTTAAGATAATTTATTTTTATTTCATCTTTACCTCTAATTTCCGATAGAAATCCTAAACTCTGTTTTTTAAGCCTTTTTTTAATAAATTCTTCTAAACCGTGAAAAGCTCCACTAACAACAAATAAAATATATTTTGTATTAAGAGTAACTTTTTTTCTTTTTTTGACTTCTTCAGGGTTTTCTAAAAATTGGAAGCCCTCTTGGGGTAGACGTATTTCTACTTCCGTTTCTTCTAAAGGTTTTAGAAGAGCTCTTTGTACACCTGTTCTTGAAACATCAGGCCCTATAATGTCCCCTGATGAGGCTATTTTGTCAATCTCATCTAAATAAATAATACCAAATTTTGCTTTCTCTATGTCTCCTCCTGCTTCCCAATAGAGGTCTCTCACCAAATCTTCTACATCTCCACCTACATAACCCGTTTCACTAAATTTAGTGGCATCTCCCTTTACAAAGGGGACACCTAATTTTTTGGCTATAAGTTTTATAGCATAAGTCTTACCTACTCCCGTTGGTCCAATTATGATTATATTATTCTTAATAAAACCAGTATTTTCAAAACGTGGTTCTCTTGTGATTAGGGTTTTGGCCTTGTGAAAATGTGTGCATATTTTCGTAGCGAGAATACCCTTTGCTTCCCTTTGCCCAATAAGATATTCATCTAAATAACTTTCTAAATCAGCTGGTTTGAGATTAAAATTATAGAGAAAATTTTCTTTAGTACTAAAATTTATACGCTCGATTTTAGGTTTCGTACCCTTAAACATAATTTAATTATTCAATATAAGTCCTTTTTTTGAAAAAGTAAAGTCTTCGCATAACCCTCTCTATAATTTTCATAACAAACTTTCTGGGTCTATATCTAAGTCAATTTTAATTCCAGGGGATTTTATTTCTTGAGCACACACTAAAATTTTTTTAATATCCTTATAAGTATCACTTTTTAGTAAAATTTGCCAACGATAAAGTCCTCTAAGTTTTCTCATAGGACAAGGTGAAGGTCCTAAAATTTCTATCTTAAGATTATGTTCCCTTTTAATTGATTCTAAATTCTCCTTAAGTTTTAAAGCCACTTTAGTTATCTTTTTCTCATCTATACCTTTAAAGTTAAACACTGCAAGTTTTTTAAAGGGTGGAAACCCGTACATTTTTCTCTTTTGGAGTTCCTCTTTGAAAAATCCTTCATAATCTTGGAGGAGTGCATATTTAATTACGGTGTGCTCTGGTATAGAAGTCTGTAGAATAACCTTACCTCTTTCATCTTTTCTTCCAGCTCTACCTAATGCTTGTAGTAAAAGTTGAAAAGTTCTTTCATTTGCTTTATAGTGAGGGAGGAAGAGCCCCTCTTCAGCCCTTAGTACAATAACTAAATTTACTTGAGGAAA
>JBKBRL010000267.1:0-1588 GCA_046292115.1 Caldimicrobium sp. | reverse complement strand
ATCCCATCCAAGTAATAGATAAAATTTATAATGAGGATAGAGAAAATGCAATTTTTCTAAAGTTTTTAGGGTATAAGAAGGTTTTTCCTCTCTTTCTAAATCAAGACATTTAAAGAAGGGGTTGTCCTTTATAGAAATCTTTAGCATTTCTAAGCGATTTTCATAAGGAGCCTCAGGTCTTGCTTTATGAGGAGGGTAGCCTGCAGGAATAAACCATATTTCGTCAAGTTGAAAGGCTTCCCTTGTTTCTTCTGCTATTCTTAGATGAGCAATATGGGGCGGATCAAAAGTTCCTCCTAATAAGCCTATATTAAGTTCTGATTTGCCCATCGCCAAAGGCAATAAACTTAGTAGTTGTTAATTCCTCAATACCCATTGGTCCATAAGCATGTATTTTAGTGGTGGATATTCCAATTTCGGCTCCAAGCCCTAACTCCCCACCATCGTTAAATCTTGTAGAGGCATTCACTAACACCAAACTGGCATCAACTTCTTTTAAAAATTTCATGGCCTTTGAATAATTTTCTGTTACAATTGCTTCCGTATGGTTACTGCCATACTTAGCGATATGTTCTATGGCCTCATCTATGCTATTCACTACTTTTATAGCCAAAATTAGGTCTAAAAATTCATATCCATAATCACTTTCTGTTGCTTTTTTAGCGTTAGGTATGTATTTTAGCGTTTCCTCACAGCCCCTAATTTCTACTCCATATTTTTCATATTCCTTAGCTATTAATGGCAAAAACTGAGAAGCAATTTCTTTATGTACAAGGAGGGTCTCCATGGCATTACAAACTCCCGGTCTTTGACATTTGGCATTCACACAAATAGGTATAGCTTTGTTTAAATCTGCTTCATTATCCACATAGACATGACAAACTCCTTTATAATGCTTAATTACTGGCATCTTTGCTTTTTCTGTAACAAAACGAATAAGACCTTCTCCTCCTCTTGGTATAACTAAATCAATATATTCTTCTAATTCAAGCAAATATTCCATTGCCTTTCTCTCTGGAGTAGGTATTATCTGAACTGCGGAAAGGGGCAAATTTTTTTCTGCAAGAACCTCTCTGAAAAGTTCCACTAACGCTAAATTAGAATTTAAAGCCTCCTTCCCACCTCTTAGAATTACAGCATTTCCACTTTTAAAACAAAGACCTGAAGCATCAATAGTCACATTGGGCCTACTTTCATAGATAATAGCAATAACTCCTAAGGGGATGCGCATTCTTCCTACCCAGAGCCCATTAGGTCTTTTCCACATTTTTACCACTTCCCCTACAGGGTCAGGAAGCATAGCTACTTCTTCTAAACCTCTTGCCATTGCCTCTATTACCTTATCTGTCAAAGTAAGCCTATCTATAAAAGCTTTACTTTGCCCACTTGCTACAGCAAGATTAACATCTTTGGTATTAACTTCTTTTAAATACTCTTTTTTCTCTCTAATTCTTTGGGCTACTCTTAGTAGGACTTCATTTTTTTCAGCAGAAGTAAGTTTAGCAAGGCTCTTTGAAGCTTCCTTTGCTTTTTTTGCTATTTCTAAAACCATCTCTTTAAGTTGTTCTTCCATAGACACCTCCTCTAA
>JBKBRL010000266.1:0-1589 GCA_046292115.1 Caldimicrobium sp. | reverse complement strand
TTGCGCTAAAAAGCCCACTAACCACCTATCTCCCGCAAGTTTTCGTGAATAATTCCAGATTTCTAAGATTAGCCCATTAGGTAAAGTTAATTTTTCTATCATTTTTCCCTCCCAAAGGGGTTGATTTGTTCTACTTGGCGGAAGCCATTTACAGGACATAATTAAATTATATACCAAGAGTAACTTCTTGACAAAGAGGAAAAATTGCTATATCTTATGGAAAAATTTAAAGGGAGGGATATCTGTGCTTGCTGTAATAAAAACTGGCGGTAAACAATATATAGTGAAACCTGGAGATAGAATAAAAGTTGAAAAAATTGAGGGAAATGTTGGAGACACTATTGAATTAAAAGAGGTTCTATTGGTAAAAACTGAAGAAGATTTAAAAATTGGGAATCCCCTTTTAGAAACTGCTAAAGTTACCGCAGAAATTCTTGAACAAGCAAGAGGTCCTAAAATTATTGTTTTTAAGAAAAAACCAAAAAAGGGTTATAAAAGAAAAAAAGGACATAGGCAATATTATACTATGCTTGAAATTAAAGAAATTAAGGTTTAATAGGAGGGATAAAATATGGCACATAAAAAAGCTGGTGGTTCTTCAAGAAATGGAAGGGACTCTGAAGCTAAACGATTAGGAGTTAAAAGGTTTGGTGGTCAATTTGTAAAGGCTGGAGAAATAATTGTAAGACAAAGGGGCACTAAATTTCATCCTGGTCTCAATGTTGGTTTAGGAAAGGATTATACCATCTTTTCCAAAATAGATGGCATTGTTAAATTTGAAACCAAAAAAGGAAGAAAAGTAGTTAGCGTTTATCCACTCTCATAAAAGGATAACAAAGCACGCCTAAGGCAAAGGGTGCCCTCTTTATAGAGGGTAAAGGTTTATTCCACCTTAGGCGGAAGATTAAAACCCATAGAAGGAGGTATAAGATCAAATGAGTCACATTACAATGAAACAACTTTTAGAAGCTGGTGTTCATTTTGGTCATCAGACACGTAGATGGAACCCCAAAATGAAACCCTTTATTTTTGGGGAAAGGAATGGAATTCATATCATTGACCTTCAACAAACTCTTAAGTACTTTGAATTAGCATATGAGTTCGTGGTGAATGTTACATCCCAGGGTGGAACAGTCTTATTTGTAGGCACAAAAAAACAAGCCCAAGATGCTATAAAAGAAGAAGCAGAAAGATGTGGAATGCCCTATGTAAATTTTCGTTGGTTAGGTGGAACTCTCACTAATTTTAGAACGATCAGACAAAGTGTAGAGAAATTAAAAAGGATTGAAGCTTGGTTTGAAGATGGAACCATAGAGAGATTTCTAAAAAAAGAGCGTTTAAAATTAGCCAGGTTAAAAGAGAAATTGGAGAGAAATCTTGCAGGTATTAAAAATATGGAAAGCCTTCCCCAGGCACTCTATATCGTAGACCCTGTACATGAAGATATATCTGTGAAAGAAGCCAGAAAATTGGGCATACCCATCGTGGCAATCGTAGATACAAATTGTGACCCTGATCTTATTGATTACATAATACCTGGAAATGATGATGCTATAAGAGCTGTTAAATTGATCACTTCAAAGATTGCT
>JBKBRL010000265.1:0-1606 GCA_046292115.1 Caldimicrobium sp. | reverse complement strand
TGTATATAACAAACCAGTAAGCGGGGTTTTGTTTAGCCATAAGTATCATGTTAAAGAATTGGGATTAAGTTGTGATGCCTGTCATAGCGGGTTATTTGAAATGCAAGCTCTTAAATCACAAGAAAATTCCGATTTTAATATGGATTCTCTCTATAAAGGAAAGTATTGTGGTGCCTGTCATGATGGGAAGACTGCCTTTGCTTCAAATACAAAGTGTGCTTCCTGTCACATAGGTGTAAAGGGAATGAAAAGATATCAACAAAAAATTTCAGGACAAAGCCCCTCTAAAAGCCACTAAAAAAAAGATGTGTGAGACAATTAGAATAAACAATGTCCCAAGGGGAGGTTTTCCCCCTTGGGACATTGTTAACTTCCTTGATGACAAAGAGCACAATCGAAACTGGCAGATTTATTAGGGCCGTGGCAGACAAAACAATAATTATCTTTGGAATGACTCTCACAGGTTATCTTGCTTGTTCCCGCTTTCATTTTAAAAAGTGATGGATGACAGGTATTACATTCAAACATTTGGATATGAAAATCATGAGAAAATTTGGCAGGATTTCCTGCTTTAGAAAGGATTAAGTCTCTCATATGAATTTGCTCTTTATTGGCCATATGGCAGGAAATACATACATTTTCTCCTTCACAAACATTTTTAGAAGCTAGATTTATTAATTCACCGCCGTGGGCAACTCTTCTATGGCAAAAAACGCAGTTAATTCCTGCTTTAGTATGGACTTCATGTTTAGGTTCTATATCAGGGTTTCTTCTTACCTCATCTGTTAGAAGATCAATCATATTTTTTGATAGTCTATACTCAGGATTTTTTACTCAATCCATAGAAGCTACCTTTGAAGCATAGACGGGGTCATTAAAGGCTTTATGAAGAACCTCTACCATATGTTGTTGACTTTTAAAGGCAAAATTATATAATCTGATAACCCCTTTAGTTTTGCTCTCATATAGTAAAAAAATCCTGGGCTTCCTAGCCAGTCTAAACAGGCTACTCCATTCAAAGAGTGGAATTTTTCCCCAGGTATAAACTTCTGCTAAAAGACGAGTTCTTGCTTTAGGATGACATTTTGCAAAAAATTTGGGATCACTTGTAAAATGGAGACCCTCAATATTTATGATAAGAAAACTAATAAAAAACCTGAGATGATAAGAAGTAATGATAAAGGCCGCTTTTGAATAAAGGCAATAATTGAATTAATAAAAGCCCCTCTTTTCTATAAGCCCCTCCCTTATCCACTTTTAAGAATTGAATTTTATGATTGATAAAGTTATCCTTTTATAAGGCTCAGAGCAAGAGTTTTTCCATTATGGGAAACAGAGGATATTTCAATCTTGACAAGATTATGGATATTAAATAAAATAAGTTTAATATGAATTTGACAGGAAAGAAAGAAACATTAAAAAAATTTTATGTACCCTTTGCTTATATATTTTTTAAAACAAAAACACCGCCCAATGTAATTACTTTTTTTTCACTACTTACAGGGACAGCTTCAGCTTTAGCTTATTATTATGAAAATCTTTTGACCGGACTTTTTCTTTTAATTTTCTCGGGACTATTTGATTTAATAGATGGAACTGTTGCCAG
>JBKBRL010000264.1:0-1615 GCA_046292115.1 Caldimicrobium sp. | reverse complement strand
GTGGGAATGGGCTTAGAAGCTGGTATGGAAAAACCTGAGTAGATCTGAACTATAAGAAGGGGAGAATATACTCCCCTTCTTTTTACTTGACAATTTACAAGGGAAATGTTCTTTTAAAAAAAATTTTTTTATTTAGTTAAATCGTTGACTCAAGCAAGAATAAAAATTAATGTGAAATATTGATTCAAAGTTATATATCGTCAATCTGAAACAGATGGAAAGTAAGATTGACTAAGTTTTTTTGGTTTCGGCTTCTTCTAATTTTTGAGTCTCGCTTTGCGAAGTTTTTTCTATTTTTTTTAGGTCCTCATTTACATCTGCTTCTTTGAGAGATTCTTTAAAAGACTTTATACCTTTTCCCAAACCTGCACCAACTTCAGGTAATCTTTTGGCTCCAAAGATTAGCAAAGCTAAAAACAAAATTATAAATAATTCTTGTCCCCCCAAACCTAATGGCATAGAACCCTCCTATGGTTAAGTAAGTTTTATTAAAAGTATACCTATTTCATAAAGAATTGTCAAGGGTATGGCTATTAAAATTTGATATATTGGATCTCCGCCAGCCGTTATTAAACTTGCAAAAATAAAATTTAAAATTATGGCATAAGGCCTAAATTTACATAATTGATCTAAAGTCACTATACCCAACCTGCTTAATGTGAATAATATCGAGGGTAATTGAAAGAATAAACCAAAGAGTAAAAGAGTTTTTAGTAAAAATGAAATATATTCCTTTAAATAGGGTTTATAGACTAAAAATTTTTCTCCAAAGGAGTAAAAAAATTTTAATAAGAAAGGAAGAAATAGGAAATAAGCAATTCCTGCACCAAGAAGGAAGAAAAAGGAAGTTAAAAAAACTAATTGTTTCAACCATTTTTTTTCATGATCATAAAGTCCAGGAGCAATAAAAGTCCATATTTGATAAAAGATATAAGGGCTGCCGAGGATAAAACCTAAGATGACGGATAATTTAATTTGGGTAGAAAAAACATCTGGCAAGCCTCTAAAATAAACTTTATGATCAGCTCCTAAATAGGGACGAAGTGGATTTATAATGAACTCTAAAATTTGATCAGAAAAAATATAAACTAATATACTTGCTATTACCCAGCCAATAAAGGCTTTGATGATGCATGACCTTAATTCTATGAGATGTTCAAGAAAAGGTTGTTTTTTTTCAGTAGTTATTTCCGTCATGAAATAAGCTTAATAATAGTGGATGCAATTGATTCAGGGTCAAGCCCTGCTTTCTTAAAAAGATCTGCAGGGGCTCCTGAAGTAGGTGGACTTAAGTGTCCCAGTAATTGAAGATTAACTTGAATTTTATTAAGAGCGTAAAAACTTGCAATTTTGGCTCCTAATCCTGTTCCCACATAGTGGTATTCTACTACAAGGAGGTTTTTAAATTTAGCTGCTTCTATAATGTCATCCTCTGGGAAGGGCCTAATAGAGGCTACATTTAAAACATTAACAGATATTCCCTTTTCTTTAAGTATTTCCCAAGCTCTTAAAGAGTAGGAGAGAAGTGTTCCATAGGTAATTATTACTCCTTGGGTACCATGTCTTATCCAATCTGCTTTTCCAGGGACAAATTGATAATTTTCATCAAAATAAA
>JBKBRL010000263.1:0-1621 GCA_046292115.1 Caldimicrobium sp. | reverse complement strand
AATCTTAAACGAATGAAAGTAGTTATAATTGGAATAGGGCTCATCGGAGGCTCCTTTGCCTTAGATATCAAAAGAATCTTTGACGGAGCTCAAGTATTTGGAAAAGATCAAAGTGAGGCTCATTTAAAAAAAGCTGTTGAATTAGGAGCTTCGTATTATATATTAAAACCATTTGATATGGATACTTTAATAAACAAAGTTCGTGAAGTAAGTGGGAAAGCAACAAATGCCTTTATTCAAAAAACAGTTTCTTATCAACAATTGCATAAAACAAACCATAAAGAGTTTAACTTAGACGCAAGTATCACCAACATCATTCATGAAATTGGAGTGCCTGCACATATTAAAGGGTACTTATACTTACGTGAAGCAATTACAATGGTCTACAATGACATTGAATTACTAGGGTCGATCACAAAAGTATTATATCCAGACATCGCTAAGAAGTTTAATACGACAGCTTCTCGTGTCGAGCGTGCGATCAGACATGCAATAGAAGTCGCGTGGAGTCGTGGAAATATTGACTCGATTTCATCCTTATTTGGTTATACAGTTAGTCACTCTAAAGCAAAACCAACAAATTCTGAATTCATCGCGATGGTGGCAGATAAATTACGAATTGAGAATAAAGTAAGTTAAACGTTGATTATCAGCGTAACAGAAGATTGAAGGTATGTAATTGTTAGTGATTAGTTACCAACTAATAACTTTTTGTATCTATAAATTTATAATAGAAATTATAATAAACACCTTTTTTTATTGGTTTTAAAAAAATCAGTAAAAAAAGGTGTTTTGTTTTTACAAAAGTTTTCTTTATTCACTCTCATTAGTAGTTTTTGCAAGTAAAAATAACTTTAGTTGCCAATACTAATAAAGAAAACTCCCATAAGTGGGTGATGGTACCCGTTTATGTTGGAAGAAGGATGAATGTATTCATATGACGAGAGGGATGACTTAGATGTTTTTGGTTCAGGGAAAGGCATATGAAGGTCAGATAACCAAAGAACTAGTACAAACGATTCCGAATCGAAAAATTGTAATATTACACCATGAAGATATCGATTCAACAGCAGCGTATTCGTTAATAAATAAAAAGGTAAAGGCTATTATAAATTTCAAAACTTCTATGACAGGAAGTTATGATCATGATGGTGTTTATACTTTATTGCAAGCAAGTGTTGCGGTATTTGACATTGTTAAAATATATAATTCTAATTATTGTTTACATAAAAGTGAAGTAAGAATTTGGGGACAGTTTTTATTCGTAAAAGACGGAGTTACTTGGTTAAAGATCGCCCGTTTGAAAAAGTATAATTTTGCTTTAGTTCAGCAATTGAGAAAAGTTGCATCTTTTGGGTTCCCGAAACAATTTCATAAATTTGCTAGCAATACAATTCATTATGCCACCAGAGAGGTAGATATTTTTTCTGAGGGGTATGAGGGTGATAATCCACTTGATTGGCTTGAAGGTGAAAATGTTTTAATCGTTGTCAGAGGTCCGAACTTTGAAAAGGACTTAGAAGCTACTTGGTCTAGACTTAAAAGTCAAAAAGTAAAGGTTATTGCAGTTGACGGGGCAGCTGATAGTCTATTAAATCAAGGAATTACCCCAGAAATTATT
>JBKBRL010000024.1:0-8107 GCA_046292115.1 Caldimicrobium sp. | reverse complement strand
CTGCGATAGAAAAATTTATTCTCCAAAAGAGAAAACAAGTACCACTTAGTTTTTGCTAAAGTATAAGGAAGGAAAAAGTTTTCTAATAGAATTAATTAAGGAGTCCTTACTAATTCAATTATAGCCACATCTGGTGGAGACAAAAATCTCATAGGAGGACCTCCTGTCCCCACGCCTTTGCTTACATATAGTAAAGCCTTTTCTTTTTTATGTAGGCCTCTATCAGCAATGTAAAAAAAGGAAAGAAAAAACTTACCTATAGGATAATAGAGGCCTCCATGTGTATGTCCTGAGAGCATTAAGTCAAAATACTTCCAAGCACCTTCCTCTAACTTTGGTTTATGCTTCAAATAAATAATAAAGGAATTTTTATCAGCTCTTTTTAGGAGTTCTATATCCGAGTGATTACTTTTGCTCTGGCAAAGATTAAAAAATCTGCAGGTATTATCTTCAGCTCCTACAAGGCTTATGTTTAAGTTCTCAATAGGGAAAGTATCATCAATTATAACCTGAAAACCTGCTTTTCTAGTAAACTCTATTGCTTGGCTAAATCCTCTGTAGTATTCATGATTACCAAAGATAGCATATTTTCCGAAGGGTGGATTTATATCTGCTAAAGCTTTGGCTAAAAACTCCCTATTTTCCATATTGCCATCTACTAAATCTCCTGTGGAGAGTACAATATCTGGTTTTTCTTTCTCATAAACTGCTTTAATTAGAAGAATTTTGTCTAATCCCATAATAGGACCTAAATGAACATCAGATATGTGTAGAATTTTTACCCTTGGATAGTATGAGGGCAACTTTTCTGTTTTTACGAGAAAATACTCAATTTTAAGGTTTAAAGTTTCATAATAACTATAGATAGATAAAATAAAAGCAAGAACAAGAAGGATCATTGAAAGATTAGCACCTTGCCCTTTGTAGAAGAGACTACTTCTTAAAAGCCTTGAGAAAACTTTACAAATTAGATGCCCCAATTCAAAAAATAGACTGAGAAAAAATAAATAGATAACATAACCCATCCAAAAAAGTGAAAAGAGGCCAATCCAATAGGAAAGGAAAAGATTCCCCTTAGCTTCCATATATCTCCAAATAAAAAGGCCCACATATCCCAAAAAGGCTAAAATAACTAAGAAGATTTTTAACACTATGAACTTTTTTAAAGGTTTTATGATTTTAAAATAAAGATAGAAGTAGACCAAAAAATAGCTAATAAGAAATATTATGGCAAAATATGGCATTAAATTTAATTTTCCTTTTTTTGCTTTTAAATATAATTCATCTTTTTTGGTTGGAAATCTTTTAGAAATTCTATTCCCTTTTTTCACATCTTAAGATAAAGTCTGCGGCAAGAAAAAATCTTAGCTATTGATATTTTAAAAGGAGAATTAAAAACATAGATTTAGGGCTTGACAAATACAAATTTAGTAGGATTATTTATGCTTTAAAAAGGGAAGGTAAAATTATGGAAAAGCGGAACAAAATTCAACCAGCCATAAGAACAAATAACATTGAGTATGCTATTAGAGATATCGTAGAGACTTCCAAGCAGGCAAAATCCCTTGGGAAGGATTTGATTTATTTAAATATCGGGGACCCTGTTAAATATAATTTTACCACCCATATTTCTCTAATTGAAGCAGCCTACAAAGCGATGCGTGAAAATCATAACTCCTATTCTGATTCTGTTGGTATCCCTGAGGCAATTTCTGCTATTGAAAATTATGCTCGTAAAAAGGGTATAGAACCTGTAAATATATTTATAACTCAGGGAGCCAGTGAAGCTATAGAATTCGCCATAGCAGCTCTAATCAATTATGGAGAAAATATTCTTCTTCCCTCACCTTGCTACCCCCTATATCAAGCTATTATTTCTAAATTAGGTATAGAACCAAGATTTTATGTCTTAAATGAAGAAGCCAATTGGAATATAGACATAAACTCAATTGAACCATTAATTGATGAGAAATCAAGAGCTATCGTGATTATCAATCCCAATAATCCCACCGGGGCAGTTTATTCTCGGGAGACCTTAACAGAAATAGTAAAAATAGCTAAAAAATATAATTTAGTAATCTTTTCAGATGAAATATATGATCAATTTATTTTAGAAGATGGAACGGAACATATTTCCATTGCCTCTCTGGCTAAGGATCATCCTGTTGTGACTTTTAATGGCCTATCAAAATGTTATTTTGCTCCTGGATGGAGAGTAGGGTGGGGTATTATTTCAGGAGATAGAGAAATGCTTGAAGACTATATTGAAGCCATACATAAATTAGCAAGAGCAAGGCTTTGTGCTCCCCATCCACTACAATATGCCATTCCTGTAGCTCTTCTTAATGATAACTGCTATTTAAAGGAGGTCTTACCTGTTTTAAAAAAAAGAAGGGATTTAGTTGTCGAAGGTTTAAATAGTATTCCTAAAATTTCTTGTGTTAAACCATTAGGAGCTTTTTATGCTTTTCCTAAAATAGAAATTCCTTATATATCTGACCTTGAATTTGTTAAAAGACTTATCTTAGAAGAAGGGGTCGTTGTGGTGCATGGAAGTGGTTTTGGCCAATTGGCTGGAGCTAATCATTTTCGGATAATTTTTCTTCCAGAGGAGTCAACTCTCAGCGAAGCTCTGCACAGAATAGAAAGATTTGTTAAAAAACTCTGTACCTAATGCGTATACCTTCTGTTCATGAATTAAAAGAAAAATTAGCTAAGCTTTATCCTCAATACCCCTTTTCTTTTTTTACTGAACCAGCAAGAAAGGTTTCCCAAATACTAAGAGAAAAATTACTAAAAGGAGAAATCCAAGAAATTAGTGAAGACGAATTAGAAATACTTCTAAAATCAGCCTTTAATGAGTATATTTCATCTCATCTAAAAAGAGTAATTAATGGTACAGGGGTTATAATTCATACAAACTTAGGAAGAGCTCCACTTTCTAAAGAGGTAATAGCTGAAATTGTTGAAATTGCTCAATATTATTCCAATTTAGAATTAGACTTAAAAACCGGAAAAAGAGGAAGTAGATATGTACATGTAGAGGAGATATTGCTCGAATTAACAGGCGCTGAAGCTGCTCTTGTGGTAAATAATAATGCCTCTGCAGTACTAATAGCTTTAAATACCTTAGCAAAGGATAGAGAAGTTATTGTCTCAAGAGGTGAATTAGTAGAAATTGGAGGTTCCTTTAGAATTCCTGATGTTATGAAATGGGCAGGCTGCATCTTAAAAGAAGTAGGTACAACTAATAAAACTCATCTATATGACTATGAGAGAGCTATAAGTGAGCAAACGGCACTTATACTAAAAGTCCATAAAAGTAATTATGCCATCGTAGGCTTTACAAAGGAAGTTTCTACGCAAGAATTAGTCTCTTTAGCTCATAGTAGAGGTCTTCCTGTGATGGAAGATTTAGGAAGTGGTTGTTTTATTGATTTTTCTAAATATGGATTAATGAAGGAACCTACAGTTCAAGAAGTAATAAAAGCAGGTGTTGATGTGGCTACCTTTTCTGGAGATAAACTTTTAGGTGGGCCTCAAGCAGGTATTATTTTAGGAAAAAAAGAATACATTGAAAAAATTCGCAAAAACCCACTAAACAGAGCTATAAGAATTGATAAGCTAACTTTAGCTGGACTTGAAGCTACCCTTAGACTTTATAGAGACGAGGCCTTGGCTATAGAAAAAATACCTGTTTTAAAAATGATCCTCATGAAGCCTGAAGAATTAAAAAGAAAAGCTCAAAAATTATTTAAACTTCTTAAGTTTATTAATACCTTTGGATTTGATATAGGCATAGTAAATACTATAAGTAAAACTGGAGGTGGAGCTTTACCCCTTCTAAACCTAAACTCCTATGGAATAGCCATAAAAAGCTCAAAGCTTTCTCCTCAGGCCTTACAAGAAAAACTAAGGAAATCCTCACCACCTATTATAGCTTTGATCGCAGAAGATGCAGTAGTAATCGATGTGCGGTGCCTTTTTGAAGAGGATTTTGTACATATAAAAAACTTCTTTTTAAACTTACAGAATGAAATTCTTAAGTCCGCCTAAAGCAGAAAAACTTATCCCTATTCTTAAAGTATATTTGGCACATAAATATTCTCTTACCTTTGATGAAAGCTATATACCCTTTAAAGGAAAAACAGAAGAGCTTTTGCAAAATTATCCTCACTCTATAGGAACTCTTATTTTGGAAAGATACTTACTTGAAAACTATAAAAAACCCTATTATTCAAAAACCCTCTTGGACACACTTACGGAAATAAAGCCTATACAAGGCTACCTTATAAAATTTAAAAAAAGACCACCTTCCAACTTTGTTTTTTTTAAAGTAAATAATTTATACTTTTATCCCCTCTTTTTTGGAGAAACAAGGGAGCTTTTTATACACTTATGGAACAGCGTGGAGGATTTTCATGCCCTTTTCATAGAACTAAAGAAAGAGGAAAATTATAATCAATTAAATAAGCTCCTAAGGCTTACTAATAAGTTTCACTTTACAAGAGTTTCCCCTAAAGCCAAAGAAGAAATTTCCGACCTTTTTGAATTGTATAGTAACTACAATACCACTTTTTGGGAAAAGGAGCTTAAAAAAAATAATTTCCTTTTAATTACAACTTTCAAAGAGGCAAACTTGGAAAAGCACCTAAAACCTAAGTTTACTTTTCAAGGCAAAAGGTTTAATTTTTATATCTATAGAGAAAAGGACTTAGGGAATATTAAAACTCAATTAGAAAGAGAGGCCTTTTTATGTGGAATTATTCCCAGTGAGATTTTGAGGGAGACAATTTTTTCAAATATCAATCCCTTCTTATTAGGGGTTGCTACTTTAGAGCATGCAAGGCGGGCTAATAAATCCTATCACATTCTTGATAAATTTACTCTTCATGTGCTGGCAGACCTATTTTACGAATGGGAAGATTTAGGCTCTGCCCTTAAATTTTATCAACTTGCTAAACCCTATACTCTTCAACCCATTGAGTTAACCCTAAGTGAAGCCTCTGTGTACTATTTATTAGGAAATTTAGAAAAAGCTGAAAAAACCCTAAAAGCAAAACTCTGTGGTTGCCTAAAGGAAGATCCAAGGATTCACTACAATTTAGCAACCATTTATCAACAGAAAGGTGCAGAGGATAGAGTTGAATATCATCTTTTTAAGGCCTATCTTTTAGATAAGGAAAATGCACTTTTTAGAAAAAGATTACTTGATTTTCTATGGGAAAAAGAAAGATTTGAAGAAATAGAAAATATTTTAAAGGAAGTTAAGGAAAAAACTTTGGAAGACAAAATTTACCTGGGAAAAATTGCTTTTTTAAACAAAAGGTATAAAGAAGCTTTAGAGCTGCTACAAGAGATTAATTCTTATGCAGAAAGGGATGGCACTGCACTCTTTTTTTTAGCTTGGCTCTATTTATATTTTAAAAAAGAAAAAGAGGCAGCAGAAATTTTTTTAAAGGAAGCAAAAGATAAATTAAGCCAGGAGGAGCTAAAAAAATTAATAGAATCCTTTGGGCTTCCCCAATGAAGATAACCATACTTGGCTCTGGAACAGGGTGGATAACACTTGAAAGGTCCTCACCAGCTTATTTAATATCGCAAGAGAATTTTCACTTACTCTTAGATTTTGGGCCTGGCACTTTAAGACAGATATTAAGGGCAGGAATAACCCTAAATGATATTTCAGCTCTCTTTATTTCCCACTTTCATCCAGACCACATTTCTGACTTAATACCCTTTCTATTTGCAACTCGTTACAACCTTGGATATCATAGAAGTGAAAGCTTTGAATTAATAGCCCATAAAAACTTTTTATACCTCTACGAAGCCTTAAAAAAAGCCTTTGGGCACTGGGTATGTCCTCCTGAAAATTTAATGAGAATTACCTCAGTTTCTAGTGGATCAAGTTTTAAAATCGGACCTTTTAATGCACAAACTATTGAGGTAAACCACAATCCGGAGTCTTTAGCAATTAAACTTGGATTTCAAGGGAAAACATTAGTCTATTCTGGAGATACTGGACTTTCTGAGAGTTTAATAGAGTTCTCCAAAGAAGTAGACCTTTTAATTTTAGAATGTGCAAATTCTGAAACGATTTCTGTGCCCATACATCTTGGTCCCAGGGAAATTGCAGAAATTGCAGGAAGAGCAAATCCAAAATTCTTAGTACTTACCCATTTTTACCCCCATAGTGAAAATCCCGATATAGAAATAATAAAAGAAAAATATAAAGGCGAAATTATCTTAGCTGAAGATCTTTTAACTATTGAGCTTTAGGAGCTTAAGTTTGGAATAAGAGGAGGATTTATGGAGGGACTTGACCCTAAGATTTTACAAAAGCTAAAAGAAAAGGTGCAAAAAGAGCTTGCCCAAAGAGAAAGGGAGTGTATAGAGTTTTGGCTAGAGGAATTACTAAAAATTTATCAAAAAAAACATGCTACCATGGAAGAACTTAAAAGCGAGCTAAGGATTTATATTGATAAAATGAAAAATCGTTTAGAAATTTTAAAAACTAAAGGATACTAACAAAAGAGATTGTTAAAGGAGGAGAGCGTGCAATATTTAAGCACAAGGGGGAGAAGTAAAAAGTTAAGCTTTTCTGAAATTGTTTTCGAAGGCCTTGCTCCGGATGGAGGTTTGTTTGTACCAGAGCTAATCCCTACAATTAATGAAGAAACAAGAGTTAAATGGAAATCTCTTAGTTATACAGAATTAGCCCTTGAGATTTTTAAAATCTTTGCCACAGACATTTCAGCTGAGGATTTAAAACTACTCATAGACAAAAGCTATAAAGCTTTTCGTAGTCCTGAAATTACACCCTTAGTTAAGGTTGAGGACTTTTATGTATTGGAACTATTTCATGGTCCTACCTATGCCTTTAAAGATATAGCTCTCCAATTCTTAGGAAATCTTTTTGAGTACCTACTCAAAAAATTTCAAAAAAAAATAACCATTCTCGGAGCTACTTCAGGAGATACAGGTGCAGCAGCTATTCACGGAACTAAAGGTAAAGAAAATATCTCCATTTTTATACTCTTTCCACATGAAAAGGTTTCTCCTATACAAGCACTAATGATGACCACAGTATTAGAGGAGAACGTGCACAATTTAGCCATTCTTGGAACCTTTGATGATTGCCAAAGGATGGTTAAAGAAATCTTTATGGATTTATCCTTTAAACAAAAATACCAGCTTACCTCTATCAATTCCATTAATTTCGCAAGAATTTTAGCTCAAATTGTCTATTACCTCTATGCCTATTTTAGAGTTTGTGAAAGGGAAAATGTAAATGAAGTTCGTTTCTCAGTCCCAACTGGTAATTTTGGAAATATATTTGCCGGCTACCTTGCTAAAAGAATATTAGGCTATGGAATCGATAAACTCATCTTGGCTACAAATGAAAATGACATTTTAGCCCGATTCGTAAATAATGGTGATTACTCAGCAACGGAAGTTATCCCTACTATTAGCCCTGCTATGGATATTCAAATAGCAAGCAATTTTGAAAGGTATTTATATTATTTTTATAATGAGAACCCTGAAAAAACCGCAAAAGCTATGGAGACCTTTAATAAAACAAAAAAATTAACCTTTTCTGAGGAAGAAATTTATAAAGTGAAAAAGGACTTTTTAGCCCTTTCTGTCTCTCAAGAAGAAACTTTAAAGACTATTAAAAGTGTTTATGAAAAAACAGGATACCTCTTAGACCCCCACAGTGCCATCGGTGTTAAAGCTGCTCTTGAATTAAAAGAAGACAAACTTGTTGTCTGCCTTGCAACTGCTCATCCTGCCAAGTTTCCAGAAACTATAAGGAAAGCTATCAATAAAGACTTTGCTCTACCAAAAGAAATTGAAGAATTAAAATACAAAAGACAAAAATATGAAATTTTAGAACCTGATGTTATTAAAATAAAAAACTTTATACTAAATAAAGTTGACCTAAAAAGTTAGTTTTTCCTTGGGTATGAGTTATGTCCACTACAGAATTACATAATTCTTACGGGCTGTACTTTTCCTTTTATCAGCTTCTTAATTTTAGAGATGAATTTTTCTCCTAAGCAGGAATTTTTAGTAAGATTTTTCGGAAGAGAAGGTTAAACATATT
>JBKBRL010000262.1:0-1627 GCA_046292115.1 Caldimicrobium sp. | reverse complement strand
ACTAGTGGAATAAGAGGACAAAATATATTTAGAACTATTTTTTTTACTCCTAATTTAATAGGAGGTATTATATTGGGGTTTATTTGGCAATTTATATTCCATAATGCTTTACCATACTTGGGACGGCACTTAGGAATAAGTATATTTTCTGAATCCTGGTTAGCTACACCCGAAAAAGCCTTTTGGGCTTTAGTAGTTGTAACAGTATGGCAATATTCAGGATATATGATGATGATATATATAGCTGGCTTTGTGGGAATACCCCAAGATTTAATAGAGTCAGCAACTATTGATGGTGCAGGAAAATTCACATTATTAACAAAGGTAATATTACCTTTGATGGTTCCCTCTTTTACCATTTGTTTGTTTTTATCTCTTCAAAGAAGTTTTATGGTCTATGATTTAAATTTAGCATTAACAAAAGGAGGACCTTTTAAAAGTACGGAACTTGTAGCTATGCATATTTATAATGAGGCCTTTTTGTCCCAAAACTACGGGATAGGACAAGCAAAAGCTTTTATTTTATTTATCACTGTGGCAATTATAACTCTTATTCAAGTTTATTTAAGTAAAAAAGCAGAGGTGGAACTATGAGGGGATTAAGTCCAAGTATAAAAAGTAGAATTTTAAATGTATTTAAGTTCTTAGTAGTTCTATTTATTGCTTCTTTATATGTTTTTCCCTTTGCTATTGTTGTAATTAACTCTTTTAAAAAAACTGGCGAAGTTATTTTAAACCCTCTAACATTGCCAAAGGAATTTCGAATTAGTAATTATCAGGAAGCTGCTCAGAGAATGAGATATTTTAGGGGTTTCTTTAACACTTTTGTAATAACCCTTTTTAGCATTAGCGCGATTGTAATTTTTTCCTCTATGACTGCTTATATATTTGCGAGAAAGAAGTGGCCCATTAATAAAATATTTTTTGGGATTATGGTTGCATCTATGATAATTACCTTCCAAGCAATTATGATACCTCTTGTTAAAATTTATGGTTCTATGAACATGTTGAACAATATGTGGACTTTGATATATATGTATTTAGGTTTTGGAACTGCTTTTGCGGTATTCTTATATCACGGATTTATAAAGAGTATACCTTTTGAATTGGAGGAAGCAGCCCTTGTAGATGGGGCGTCAATTTTTCAAACATTTTGGAGAATTGTATTTCCCTTGTTGAAACCTGTGACGATAACCCTTATAATATTAGATGCTCTTTGGATATGGAATGACTTTTTATTGCCAAGTTTAATTTTAATTTCGGCTGAAAAAAGAACTTTACAGCTATCGACCTTCTACTTTTATGGAACATTTACATCTAATTATGGTTTAGCTATGGCTGCATTAATGTTAACTATATTCCCTATTATTGTTGTGTCTTTATTTATGCAAAAATATATTATTGCAGGTATTATAAAGGGTGCAATTAAATAAATGAAGAATTCTGTATCGCTAAAACAGGCAATGCAGTATATTTCTGAGAATAGGTCTAAAGTTAATAGTAAATACAGATTAAAATTCCATTTAATGGGGGAATGTGGTTGGATAAATGACCCTAATGGTTTTATATTTTTTAATGGGTTGTACCATTGTTTTTTTCAATATAATCCTTTTAAGCCCTTTTGGGG
>JBKBRL010000261.1:0-1628 GCA_046292115.1 Caldimicrobium sp. | reverse complement strand
AAGGTGTCTAAAGTTACAGATGAAAGCGTAGTACCTCCTCCTAAAAAGCCTATAATTAGTAGATAGCGATAATTAGAATCAATGGCTAAAGCAATAAAGTTTTCAGATAAAAAGGTTATAAAAATTGAACCAATAAGATTTACTAGCAGGGTGCCACAGAGGAAGGAAGAACAGACATATTTTATCATACAGAAGCTAATCAAAAATCTTAAAATGGAACCAAAGGCTCCTCCAACACCTACTAAAAATACAGCCCAAAGCATATCCTTACATCTCCAACATTTGAGAAAGTTTTATAAAAAGGTCTTCTCCTGAATCCCTCTCTTTTACAGGAAGATTAATAATGCGCGCACGCTGTTGGTAATAATCAAGAAGAGGAAAGGTTTCCTTTTTAAACCAGGTTAATTTGTATTCCACTAACTCTTCTATATCATCTTCCCTCTCTTTTCTATCACCAGCAGGATCAAACCTAAGCCTAAGTTTTAAGGTAGAAAAATCAATGTTTAAATGAACAACATATCTTATATTAGCCAACCTTTCTAATTGCTTAGCTTGATAAAGATTTCTTGGTAGTCCATTTAAGACCAACCAATCTTCAGGCTGGTATTTTTTATAGGCTAAATAATAAAGAAGAATTTTTTCTGCCAAATAAAATTCTTCTTCTTTTAAAAGTCGCCCTTCTTTCAGAATAGTTTGAATGAGAAATTTTTCCTCAGTTAAAAAAGGGATTTCGCCAGAGGCTATTTTCCTTAAAAGTGCCCCAAAATCAAAATGATGAGCTTTTCTATTAAGAAAGCTCCTCTTTTCAAGTTCTTCTCCCAAAGGAGTTTTTCCTGCACCTGTTGGCCCAAGAAGGAGTAAGGCTTTTATTTTTTCAGGCATAACCTTTAGTCAGGTAGAATGGCATTAACAAAGGCTCCTTTATCAAAGGGAACCAGATCTTCAGGTTTTTCCCCAAATCCCATGTAAAGAATAGGTAATTTGAATTTTTGAGAAAGTGCCACTGCTATACCACCTTTAGCTGTTCCATCCATTTTTGTAATTATAAGAGCATCAATAGGGATAGCCTTTGAAAAATGTTCTACTTGCGAAATGGCATTTTGTCCTGTTGTAGCATCTAATACTAAAAGGTTTACCCTATTTTCTTTTGGAACAAGTTTATCCATAACTCGATGCATCTTTTTTAATTCTTCCATTAAATTATATTTTGTATGTAATCTACCCGCAGTGTCAATTAGAGTTAAATCCACATTATCTTTTATAGCCTTTTCTAAGCCTTGATAGATAACTGAAGAGGGATCGGCGCCTTCTCTTTGGGAAACTATTGGAACTCCTAATCGTTCACCCCAAGTCTTAAGTTGATCTATAGCAGCAGCTCTAAAGGTATCCCCAGCAATTAAGAGAAGGGAAAATCCCCCTTCTTTGAATTTATTTGCTAATTTTGCTATGGTTGTGGTTTTACCTACTCCATTTACTCCTAAAAAAAAGAACACAGCAGGGCGACCTGAAGGTGGAAATTCCTTAGAGTAATCAACAAAAAGCTCTAACAGGGCTGTTTTGATAGCTCTTTTAAATTCCTTTGAAGTTATAGGTTCCCCTTTAAGAATTTTGTCTTTAAAAGGCTGAAG
>JBKBRL010000260.1:0-1629 GCA_046292115.1 Caldimicrobium sp. | reverse complement strand
CCCCGCAAAGATCCAAGTATACAAATCAAAATGATAAATCTTTCCAGATATTACCTCAATTAGCGTCTTTAAACTCAAAAGAAAACTTAAAAAAAGAGCTAAAACAGGTATATAATGAGCTTTATTTCTAAAATAATTCCTTCCAAACAAAAGTGTTACTATACTTGCAAATAAAGGTAAAAAGGGAATTAAAAATACTGAAAGATTAAAGTCCTGGATAACTTTATAAGCTCCCACCACCATACACTTATCCCCTAAAGGTATTTAACTCATCCGTATATATTTTTTTAACTTTCTTATATAGAAGGACTACAAAGGTTAAACCTACACCAGCCTCTGCTGCTGCCATTCCAATTAAAAAAAAGACTACAATGTAGCCAGTTACATCCTTAGTTACATGGGATATAGCAGCAAAAAGAACAATCAGGCCGTTCATCATAATTTCCAAGGAAACAAGCAATATTATTAAATTCCTTCTAAAAAGTACACCCAAAAATCCGATTAAAAATAACACTATGCTTAAAACAACATAAAAGCTAAAAGGAACCACTTTCATCTACCTCCTTTAGTTTTCTTAAAAGAAAAACTGCTCCTAATACCACAACAAGCAAAATTACTCCAATAATTTCAAACTGAAAAAGATAATGGGAGTATAAATAACGAGCTATCCACAGAAGATTAGAGCCCTGAGATAAATCATAACCTAATAAAGCCTTAAAAGACGGACTCAATGCTGTTAAAAAAGCAAGATTTTTGAAGAAAAGATAGACAAAAACTAAAAAAATTACCAAACCAAGAGAAGATCTTTCTACAAAGACCCTCCATCTCTCTTCCTTTCTAAGATTTATCATATAAACAACGAATAAAAACAATACTAAAACCGCTCCAGCATAGACAATAATTTGAACCGCTGTAAGAAACTCAGAACCAAGAGTATAAAGCAAAAAGGCCTGATGGATAATCATTACTAACACCCAAAGGATAGCATGCACGGGATTACGCGATATGACGGCAAATAAACTGGCAAAGCCCATGGCTAAGGCTAAATAAAAAAAAATAATTATATCCCAGTTCATACACTTACACTCCTGTAAAATTTCTTTTTCTTATAGGTAAGAATTTATCGGGAAGACCCCTTGGCTTCCAGAAAGGATTTAAATAGGGCCTTTTCTGTGCACCAATAAATTCATCCCAATTTTTCAATAATCTCTCCTTATCAAAAAAAAGCTCCTCTCTTGAATATCCAGCATATTCATAAAATTCTGTTAAAACTATAGCATTTACAGGACATACTTCTTCACAGTATCCACAGTATACACATCTTAATGCCTCTATTTCATATTTAACTACCTTTCTTTTTTTACTTTCCTGGTCTATTTCATATTCTACATTTATACATTTTGAAGGGCATACCCTTACACATCTCATACAACCAATACACACTGTATCTCCTGTCTCTTTATCTCGTACAAGGGCATGCCTCCCTCTAAAACCTGGTGCAGGCTGAACTTTTACTTTATCGGGATATTCAATAGTAACGGGTCTATCCAGAAGAAGTTTTTTTAATGTAAGAGCTAATCCTTTCCAAATCTCTAATAATAAAATTTTTTCTATAAGCTTCATTAAAGC
>JBKBRL010000259.1:0-1635 GCA_046292115.1 Caldimicrobium sp. | reverse complement strand
CAGTCTTCATAATAAAATTCAATTTTATAGCGATAAGATAAATCTTCGGCTATTTCTTTAATTAGTTGATGTTGCTGGAAGGGGCTATAAAGAAGCGTAGTAGAGAAGGCAGAAGCTCTAAGTTGAGTGGCAAGCTCAGCTGTTTTTTTAAGCCGAAGATAGTAACATCTCTCACATCTTTTAGGTTTCTCTCTAATGAAAAAAACTTCTTCAAGAAAAGCATTTAGTCCGTATTTTTCATCCCAAACAATCTCCAATCCCTCAACCTGGGAAACCTTTTTTAATGCCTCTAACCTTAATTGAAATTCTTGATAGGGATGAATATTTGGATTATAAAAAAAACCTTTCACGAGGATATGTTTATTTTTAAGTGCTTCTAAAGGATACAAGACACAAGGCCCACAGCAGATATGTAAAAGTAGCATATTCTATCTATTTAGTTTAAAGGCTATTTCAGCTAATCTTTTACCAAAGGCTCTTAAAATGGCCTTTTCATCTTCATCTAATTCTCTTTGAGAATCATCTCCTGCAACATGTCCAGGCCCATAAGGAGAACCACCACCTTTAGTAGTAAAAAGCTCCTTAACAGAATAGGGTACGCCAACAAAGATCATACCTAAATGGAGTATTGCTGGGAGTAAAGAAAAAATAGTCATTTCTTGTCCACCGTGTAAGGATGAAGTTGAAACAAAAATTCCTGCGGGTTTCCCCTCTAAAGCTCTTTCTTTCCAAAGAGGTGAAAGTCGGTCAATTTGATTTTTTAGTTGTGCTGAGACTACACCAAACCGGGTAGGAGTGCCAAAAGCAATGGCAGAGGCCTTTCTAAAATCATCGAGAGTTACCAAAGGTACATCTTTTTGAAGTTCTTTGCCCCTTTTAATATCTTCTCGTGATTGAATAATTTCCTCGGGTATTAGTTCTGGGACCGTTCTTATAACTGGGGTAGCACCTGGCACTACCTTTACACCCTCTGCTACCTCAAGTGCCATCTTATAAGTATTCCCAAAGGTGCTGTAATATACAATAAGGATGGTTAAATCCATAAATAACCTCCTTTGACGACATATTTTAAAATATTAAAGCTTTAAATTTAAAAGTCAACCAAAGGGCAAGTATTTATAAAAAAATCTATAATATCTTTGGCTTTGTAAAAAGCCTTGCAGGTTTCTTGACAAAAAATA
Organism: Caldimicrobium sp.; assembly: GCA_046292115.1. Lineage (GTDB taxonomy): Bacteria > Desulfobacterota > Thermodesulfobacteria > Thermodesulfobacteriales > Thermodesulfobacteriaceae > Caldimicrobium. The sequence goes on along the minus strand of JBKBRL010000259.1, from coordinate 454 downwards.
ATCCTTTGATAAGTTATTTAAAATCCTCAGTGAGGAGGTCATTATGGATCATAAACCTTTTATTCTTTGGTTTGATGAGATTAAGTATGAAGATGTGCCCTTAGTGGGAGGTAAAAATGCTTCTTTAGGCGAAATGTATAGCAGGTTAACTCCTAAAGGAATTAATGTTCCCTATGGGTTTGCAGTAACTGCTGAGGCATATAGATATTTTATTAGAGAAAATCATTTAGATGAGGAAATTAAAAAGGCTTTAAAGGGATTAGATACACATAATATTGAAGATTTACAAAAGAGGGGAAGGTTAATAAGGAATTTAATTAATCATGCCAAGATGCCAGAAAGGTTAGCTGAGGAGATAGCAAGAAGTTATGAAAGGCTTTCTGAGAGATATGGAAAAGACCCAGATGTAGCAGTTAGGTCATCTGCCACAGCTGAGGACCTGCCGGATGCCTCC
>JBKBRL010000258.1:0-1677 GCA_046292115.1 Caldimicrobium sp. | reverse complement strand
TTATTATATTACTATTATTAATGTTTTTATTATATCACAATCTTTACTATCTTTTTATTATATTAACATTAATTTTTTTTGTAATTTTAAGATTAATTTATGCTCGTCTCATAAAACTAAAAGTTGAAATTCTAAAAAAACAACAAACAGAAATTAATTTGTCTATTCTTAAAGAGATTATAGGTTTTATAATTGTTCTAAGTATGTTAATTCTAGTTTTTTCAGATATAATCATTAAAATCTCTGGTTACGGAAATAAAGAAGCTTGTATTACTTTTATAGATAAAGAAGGTTATATAGCTGAATTTTTAAAACTTAATTTTGGTAATGATAGCATAATAAAACTTGTAGGTAGTAATGACTCAAAAATAGGAGGGATATACTATACTACCAGATCCTTACATATTTTTTTCCAGACAAGCAATTTTCTAATAATTAAGTCACAATTATCAAATTATACTGGCGATAAAAATAATACTGGCAATAAAACCCAAGGTGTGCAATGCGGTTCGGGTGCAAATTGTGAAAATGCCTCAAATACTACTGATAAAAGAGTATCAAATGGCACTACCACTAAATCTAATAATAATACATTTATAATTATTCCTACATCAGCCATCCTTCAATATTTTAATCCTATAAATAATATATGTCCTGAAAAATATAACCCAACAAATAACATTTAAGCTCCCAAAGAGAATGAAGGCAGTTTTACAAAGGGTTAAAGAAGGAAGGGTGAAGATAAATGGCCAAGTTTTTAGTGAAATTAAGAAAGGTCTTGTGGTTTTTGTTTGCATAGAAAGGGGAGATGAGGAAGATGCTATCTCATGGATGGCTGAAAAAATAGCAAGTATTAGGATCTTTCCTGATGAGACAGGAAAATTTAATAAAAACATAAAGGATGTGGGTGGGGAGGTTTTGGTAATATCTAATTTTACCCTTTGTGGCGAGCTAAAGAAGGGTACAAGGCCAAGCTTTCATTTAGCAGAAGAGCCCACTTTAGCTCAAAATAAATTAGCCACCTTTGTGCAAATGTTAAAAGAAAAGGGCCTCATAGTCAAAGAGGGACAATTTGGAGCTTCTATGGAGGTAGAACTAATAAATGATGGCCCTGTAACTATTATTCTTGAGAGGTAATTTCAAGGGAGTATGTTTAGAGGGGTTGAATAAATAAAGTGAGGGGCAAGTAAAGCCCCTCACTTAAAAATTATCTCTTAAGATTGATTAATTCTTCCAGCATGGTATCAGAGACAGTAATTATTCGGGAGTCTGCCTGAAAGCCCCTTTGGAAAATTATCATCTTTACAAATTGTTCTCCCAAATCTACATTTGATTGCTCAAGAGAATTAGGTGCAATGGTGCCTAAGCCGTTAGTCCCAGGTTTTCCTGTAACAGGTGGGCCTGAATGGGTAGTTTCTCTATAGAGGTTACCACCCACTTTTTGCAGTCTTTCTGGGGCATTGAAGTTTGCTAAACCAACCATCCAGAGAGGAATGACTCTTCCATTGGAGTAAATCCCTGTAATCCTTCCCTCATTATCAACGGAGATGTTTTCTAAGGCACCTGGTCCAAAACCATTTTGATCATAAAAAAGAGTAGCATTAGAGGTAGCATATTGAGTGGTTCTAACTGACTCTGACCTCCAAGAATCTTTATAAAAATAACCCAGGTTTAATT
>JBKBRL010000257.1:0-1692 GCA_046292115.1 Caldimicrobium sp. | reverse complement strand
ATCTGAGATAACTTCTGCTATTGTGGGAGCTTCCAAACCTGATCAACTAAAAGAAACCCTTAAAGCAGGAGATATTAAACTTAGTAATGATACAATAGAAGAGGTAGAGAAAATATTAGCTAATGCTCCAAAATAAAAATAGATGAATTTAAAAGTAAGTTTTGATTTATTAACATTAGAAGTTTTTTATAATGAAACAAAAGAAATAATATCAAATTCAATAATTGAAAAAATATATCAGATAGGAAACACTGATATAATTTGGGAGTTATATTCTCCAAATTTTGAAAGATGTAAACTTGTTCTCTCAGTACATCCTCAACTTTATAGAATTCAAATTACAAAAAAAGATTTCCCATACCCTTATCGTCCTCCCTCTTTTTTAATGCTTCTTAGAAAATACTTAGAGGGAGGACGTATTATAGACTACTATTTGATACCCCAAGAAAGAATTGTAGAATTTAAAATTAAAAGATTTCCTGAAGAGGAAAAAAAGGTCGTTTTAGAATTAATGGGAAAATATAGCAATTTAATTCTTTTAGATGAGAATAATAAAATCATAGATGCTATAAAACATGTCACCAGTGAAGTAAGTAGATTTAGGGAGATAATTCCTGGCCTGCCCTATATTTATCCTCCTAAAACTCAAAAAATATCTCTTTTAGATCTTGATGAAAAGAAAATTGAAGAACTTTTAAAGAAAAATATCTCAATAAAGGACTTTCTCTTAAAAGAAATTGCTTATATGAATCCTCAAATAGTAAAAGATATACTTGGGGATACTAACTCAGACATGATCAGAAAAATACTATCTATTAAAGAAACAATCTTAAATAAAAATTTCAAGCCTATAGTTTATATGGTAAATAATGAACCTATCACCTATACTCTGTTTCCCCTAAAGGAATACGAAAGGTTTGAAAAAAAAGAATTTGAAAAAGTTTATAAAGCAGTTGATTATATTTATTCCTACGCTTTTGATAAGTCTTTCTTTGAACAAAGAAGAAAAAAGATTCTGAAAGTAGTAAAAGATAATATTGAAAAGGTGACAGAAAAAATTAAAGAGTTTGAGGTGCAAATAAAAGAAGGAGAGGAAGCTGAAATGTTTAAAATAAAAGGAGAAACTCTTCTTTTAAACAAAGAAAATATCAAGAAAGGAACTGAAAAAGTAATATTACCAAACATCTACAATTCTCAGGAACTCTTAGAAATAGATCTTGACCCTAGTCTTTCCCCTATTGAAAATGCTCAAAAATATTTCAAAAAATATAAAAAATTAAAAAAGGGAATATCTATTTTAAAAGAACAAAAAGAAAAACTAGAAAATGAGCTTTATTACTTAAATTCCTTAGATTTTGCCATTGAAAATGCTAAAACTCTTGCTGATTTGAAAGAGATTGAAGAAGAATTAGAAAAAGAAGGATATTTAAAAAAAGCTAAAGAACAGATTATTAAAAGAGAGAAAAAATCAGAACCTTATAAATTTGTTAGTTCCGATGGATTTGAGATTTACGTAGGAAAAAACAATAAGCAAAACGAAACTTTAACCTTTCAAATTGCAAAAACAGAAGATCTATGGCTACATGCAAGAGGAATTCCTGGAGCACATGTGATCATTAAAACTCAGGGTAAAGAAATTCCAGAAAACACTTTATATGAAGCCTCATCATTAGCAGCCTATTTTAGTAAAGG
>JBKBRL010000256.1:0-1712 GCA_046292115.1 Caldimicrobium sp. | reverse complement strand
TAGTCTACTATAAGTGATGGTTTTTCCATAACTTCCCATATGTACTTTCTTGAGTTTAGATGGATCCCATAGCCGTATCTACCTAATATTATATGCTCTAAAAATCTAATTCTATGTAATTGTCCAATTACTACTTTGTCTTCCACTACTGGAATAAGGCTCAATTTTTCATCTTCCGTAAACCTGAGAAAAGCTTCTATTGTTTTGGTGGTTTTAGAAATGGGCTCCACTTTAATAGCAATCTCTCCTATCAATAAATCCAAAATGGATTTTTTAATGGGGAAATCACAACAAGGATCTAATTGCTCCATTAACGCTAAATTTTTAACATCTAATTGTTCCATTGACATCAAATTTTTCATTCTTTTTTATTTTTTCCTGAGGTTTGCCTAAATAAAATCCTTGAAGCAAGTCAACTCCCAAATTTATTACCTCTTTTAATTGTTGGGAATTTTCAATGCCTTCTGCAACAACTACTATATTAAACCTTTTGCACACTGAGGATATAAATTCTATAAAAGCTTTTGAAAAATAGTCCCCCATATTGTTTATGAAAAATCTATCTATTTTTACAATGTCTGGTTCAATCATACTCAATAACTTTGGCCCACCGAAACCAGCTCCAAAATCATCTATAGCTATTTTATAACCTCTTATTCTATAATAATTAACAGCTTTTAAAAAAAGCTCATAATTTTCAATAGCTGACTGTTCAGTAATTTCAAGCACGATTTTTTCCTTTGGGAAGCCGCATTCTTCTGCAAAAGTATCAGTTAATCCTATTATGTGCTCTTTATAACACAATGTTTCAGGGCAAATATTTATGAATAAATAACTGTCGATACCTTGTTCACTTGCCTTTTTGATAGCATTTTTTCTACAAATCATATCAAGAAGATGTATAGTCCCATCTTTTTTGGCTTTTAAAAAAAACTCTTTTACATTTATACTTTTATGGGTATGTCTTGTCAAAGCTTCATAACCAAATATGTTTCCATCTTGGGATGAAAATATAGGTTGAAAATGAATTGTAAGGCCAGAATAAAGAGGCTTTAATTGATATTTTGCTAATACTTTTTCTTTTCTTATCAAATTTTAATTCCCCTCTTTATGAGTTTCTATCTTATAAGTTTCTATAAAAAATTTAATATTTCTCTGTTGCGGAAAAGTAAAAAGTTTATTAAAAGAATGTTAAATTAAGAGAATGTTAAATAGGCGGTGAATGCATATAATAAGCACAAGCATTAGTATGGGACAATTTTTCCCGTAGAGAAACACTTGATAAGGCATAAGTAGAGGAGGCAAGTTTTATTTTCAAGAATTTATCTTAAAATTATTAATAATGGAAATACAAGTAAAGAAAATTTTTGGGCTTACCTTTTATATTTTTTTTGTTATCCTTCTTACCCTGTCAATTTATTCTTATAACCCTTTAGACCCAGGGTTGGGTATCGTAGGAACCTCAGAAGTAAAAAATTATGCAGGATGGTTAGGAGCATTTTTAGCATCCTTTTTCATATTTCTCTTTGGTCTAACCTCCCTTCTTTTTCCTCCCATTTTAGCTTTGAGCTTAATTTTTTATCTCTATAAGGTCCCGTTAAAAAATCTTCTTTTTATTTTTTCCACTCTAATTATCTTCTTTTCCTTTGGTTTTTCTTTTCTTTTTGACCTGATACAAATAAAAAGTGGCTATTTTTTAGATAAATTTCCCT
>JBKBRL010000255.1:0-1719 GCA_046292115.1 Caldimicrobium sp. | reverse complement strand
ATTTTTAACTTTTAGATGCGTATCTGCTTTATAATAAAGCTCTTTTTGAGGTAGTTTCCGTTGGTCTAAAATATAAAGAACATTTTCAGTCCAATAAAAAGCTTTAATGAAATCAACTTTTTTTGGCTCTATGTATCTTACTTTTGACAATTAGGACTCCAAGAGATCTGTAAAAATCTTATTTAGGAGTTTGGGGTTAGCTTTGCCTTGTGTTTTTTTCATTGCTTGTCCCACAAAAAAGCCAAGGAGTCCCTTTTTACCAGCCTTATATTTTTCAACCTCACTAGGATTTTCTAAGAGAACTTCTTGACATATCTTTAACAAATTCTCCTCGGAACTCTCTTGGATAAGTTCTTTTTCTTTTATAACTACAGAAGGTGCTATTCCTCTTTCATAAACCTCTGGGAAAACTTGCTGTTTAGCAATGGTAATAGAAATAGTCTCTTGCTCCACTAACTTTAATAATTCAGCTAAATATGAAGGAGTAAGCTTGGTTTCACTAATATCTCTGCGGTCCCTATTTAGATATCTTAAAACCTCTGTAAGGAGAAAATTAGCAATAGTTTTAGGTTTAGGATATATCTTTACAGTTTCTTCAAAGAAGTCGGCTAAGCTTTTCTCTTCAGTGAGAATAGTTGCTTCCTTTGGAGTAAGATGATATTCTTTTACAAAGCGTTCTTTTCTATGTATAGGAAGTTCTGGTATTTCTTTTTTTATTTTTTCAAAGAGAGAAGGATCTAATTGTATTTCAATTAAATCAGGGTCTGGGAAGTAGCAGTAATCATGGGCTTCCTCTTTACCTCTCATAGGATGAGTGGTTTGAGTAGCTTCATCATAAAGTCTTGTTTCTTGAATTACCCTTTTCCCCTCAAGAAGCAACCCAATTTGTCGTTTTATCTCATAGGAAAGGGCTTTCTCCACATGTTTAAAAGAATTCATATTTTTTAATTCTACTTTGGTACCAAAAGTGGTCTCTCCTTTAGGTCTAACAGAGATATTAGCGTCGCATCTTAAACTGCCCTCTTCCATATTTCCATCACAAATTTCTAAATACCTTACGATACTTCTTAATGTTTTTAAATAGGTTACTGCCTCTTCCGGTGAAAATATTTCTGGTTTGCTTACTATTTCTAAAAGAGGAACCCCTGTTCTATTAAAATCTACATAAGAATAAGGAAGTTTTTCGTCATGCACTAATTTACCCGCATCCTCTTCTAAATGTATTCTTGTTAAGCCAATCTTTTTTTTCTGACCATTTATTTCAATTTCTATGAAGCCTCCCTCAGCAAGAGGTAGTTCGTATTGTGATATTTGATAATTTTTAGGAAGGTCAGGATAAAAATAGTGTTTTCTTGCCATAATTGATGTGGGATTTATCCTGCAGTCAAGGGCTAAAGCTAATTTAAGGGCATATTCTATAGCCTTTCTATTAATAACTGGTAGCACACCTGGCTGCCCAGTGCAGATAGGGCAAACTTGTGAATTAGGTTCAGCTCCGAATTTTGTGGAACAATTACAAAAAAGTTTACTTTCAGTTTTTAGCTGAATATGTACCTCAAGGCCAATTACTGGTTCAAATTCCATTTCTCCCTCTCAATGGAATGTTTAATTTCAGCTTTTAATTTTAATCCTTTTAAAAACCCTGTCAATCTCACGCCAGGGTGTCTTAAAAAAGCTTCCTGGTAATCCTTAGCTTTGGCTACTTTTGCTTAAATATTC
>JBKBRL010000254.1:0-1764 GCA_046292115.1 Caldimicrobium sp. | reverse complement strand
GACTATACAATGGTATATTTTTTATTAAACGACCTTGACTGTCTCTTATGGAGATATTAACTACATTAGCTGGATCTGTGAGTTCAAAAAAGCCTCCCAGAAAATTTCCTCCCTCTACTCTAATGGTATTTCCTTCTATCTTTACTTGTTTCCCCACTAAATTTGCCAAAAGGGTATATTCATTTGCTTTGTAAAGGTCTACTAATTGACTAAATTTTTCATTTAAATTAAAAAGCTGATCTACCTGGTTAAAAGCAGCAAGTTGTAAAGCCATTTCATGATTCTCCATTGGTTTCATTGGATCTTGAAACTGGAGCTGTGTAATAAAAAGCTGCATAAAGGCTTCTTTATCTAAAACTTTTTTGGGTATTCTTTTTAAATCAGCAGGTTGATTAGTTTTTTCATTTATTTTATTTATAACAGCCATGGCTTAAACCTCCTTAAGCAATCTTGTAAAGCCTACCTTTATATACAATAGTAGGAATTTCTTCCAAGCTCACCGTTGAGAGTTTATTAACTTTTTCTTTTCTTTGTTCTTTTCTCTCCTCATTTCTTTTTCCAAAGGATTTTTCTTCACCAGAGAGTCCAAGGGAAAGTTGAAAGTCTTTCAATTTTAGTCCCAGGTTTTCAAGTTCTGTTTTAATTTGAAGAAACTCTTCTTTAAGATAAGATAGAGTTTCCGCTTTTTCTGCTCTTGCTACGATTTCTACTTCCCCTTCTTTTAATCTTACTGCTACTTCCATTTTCCCAAGTTCAGGTGGTTCAAGTTCTAAAAGGGCACTTCTTTCCCCAGAGGGCTTAAGTTCAATGGTAAAATTTTTTATAAATTGAGGCAAATTCTCTATCTTAACTATCTCTACCCTGGGTGGAAAAGCCTTGGAATTTTTAAAAATAGACTTTTCTGTAAGGGATGAAATATTTAATATCCCTTCAAGATTGTGGGATGATGTAATTTTGTCATTAAAAAGCTGATCCTCCTTTTTTTGAATAAAATTCTTTTTTAAAAAATCCTGTAAAGGAATTTCTTTGGGAGAAAAAGATGGGAAAGGAGACTCTTTGTTTTCAAGGAGATTTGTTAATTTATTTATTATTTCAAATTTCGCCTCATCCTGGAGATGATTAAATTTTTCCCCCAGGTTTTTAAGGTCTAAAACTTCTTTTGAGAAGGTTTCTCCATTTAGAAGAGGCTTTTTAGCCTTTTCTGGCAGGACTTCTAAATTTTTCACTTCTAAAAATTTTAAGAAACTCTCTTTTGCCTCTTTTATATAGATCCTTCCTTCTTCCTTTTCTATATTAAGTGTTTGCAACCTTTCTTCTAATTTTTGGTTAATGTCATTCAAAAAGCTTTTGTCCTCTATTGAGGTCCCCTTTGCATTAGCATAATTTTGCAAAGTTTCCTTAAACGCAGAGAGCTGTCGCATTGACCTAAATAAACTTTCTTGCAAAGAAGAAGCTTTAGCCTCCTCCTCTGAAGATAAGTTGCTCTCAGAAGAAAATTGGGATAGGGATAAATTTGCCAAAGAATTTTCATTAATGGGAAGAAGGGTTCCTTTGGAAATAGGCTCATTTTCTCCATTAAAATTTGAATTTTCAAGAGCAGAGATGAGAGGAGCCCTAAGAAAGAGTAAAAAGGCATTCCAAATAAAAGGGAAAAAATCTTCTTCCTTAGAATCTCTTTGATTTAAAGAGTTTAAAGGAAGCCCTTTAAAGGATGCCTCTGCTTCAATTTCCCCACAGTTTATGCTCTCTTTGGTATTAAAAAAG